>CAMDOP010000010.1 GCA_945903675.1 Crenothrix polyspora | reverse complement strand
AAGGTCATTAAGTTGCTTAATGCTTTTATCGCATTGCCGTAACGGAAATCATTTTTTTGTAAGGTGTACTAACAGCTTTACCGTTAACCTAACGAGGCACCAATGATTGTTTAGTTGCGAAAAGTCGCAGCCACACTTACAGTGGCTTTAGCCGTTTTTAATACAGTTATACTCAGGTTTTTAATCGTCCATTGTTTTTAAGTCTAGGAGCTAACATGCAAGCCTTTGTTAAAAATATCACAGAAGAAAATCACAATCAAGCCAGCCATTTGTTGCGCATACTGCATGCGATTCAAGCTCGCTACCATTACATTCCTAAGGCCGCTATAGAGCAACTGTCCGCCTCATTAAATATAGCACGTACCCAGATCATTGGCGTTATTGAATTTTATAGTTTTTTTCATTTAACTGCGCGCGGACGCTATGAACTGTTAATTAGTGATTCTATTACCGATCACCTACTAGGAAAGCACACGATCACTGACTATTTATCAGATCAACTACAGGTAACCATCGGTGAAGTTAGAGCAGATGGTCTAGTCAGTTTAGATAATACTTCCTGCACTGGACTCTGTGATCAAGGCCCGGCTGGCTTAGTTAATGGTTATGCCCTACCTCGTCTTGATCGAGCTCGTGTAGATCAAATTTGCGAGCTTATAAATCAAGAAATTCCTGTCACTCTATGGCCTAGTGAATTATTTCAAGTCAATGACCATATTGTTAAAACAGATTTATTATTGAATCATCCGATAATAGTTGGTGATGCTTTGCAAGCAACGTTTAAGCGCGGCTTAACCGCTACCTTATCAGAGCTCGATGCCTCAGGTCTGCGCGGTCGAGGTGGTGCTGGCTTTAAAACTGCCAGTAAATGGCAATATTGTCGTGATGAATCTGAAAGCCAACGCTACGTAGTCTGCAATGCCGACGAGGGTGAACCTGGCACTTTTAAAGATCGTGTACTATTAAATAGCTATGCTCAGCAAGTTTTTGAGGGCATGACGATTTGTGCAGCCATTATTGGAGCAGAGCAAGGCTTTTTATACTTACGTGGCGAGTATTTGTTTTTGTACGAAAAGCTAAAAACGCTATTGGCAGAACGAAGGCAATTGGGCTTACTGGGCAAAAATATACTTAACAGCGGCCAACATTTCGATATCGACATCTGCTTAGGTGCAGGTGCATATATCTGTGGTGAAGAATCAGCTTTAATCGAATCGCTAGAAGGAAAAATGGGTATTCCACGCAATCGCCCGCCCTATCCAGTGACTAAGGGCTATTTAGGTAAACCAACGGTCGTTAATAATGTAGAGACTTTTTTTGCCGCAGCCGCCATTGCTCATTTTGGTGGCGATTGGTTTGCCAGTATCGGCACAGAAAAATCCAAAGGTACTAAAATATTGAGCATTAGTGGTGATTGTGCCAAGCCTGGCATTTATGAATATGCATTTGGAACCACTATAGAAACCATCTTAAGCGATTGTGGCGCAGAAGATTTATTAGGTGTACAAATAGGAGGTCCTTCTGGTTTATTTATTTCTGACCTAGAACTGCAGCGCAAACTAGCTTTTGAAGATTTAGCCACGGGAGGTTCTTTTATTATCTTTAATAAGCAGCGCAACTTATTGGATATAGTTAATAATTTTACGCACTTTTTTGCTCATGAAAGTTGTGGCTTTTGCACACCCTGCCGCGTCGGCACGTCTTTATTGAAGAATCAATTAGACAAAATTATTGACGGTCATGGTTCGGCTGGTGATGTAGTCTCATTAGAAGAATTATGTGCCTTAGTTAAAAATTATAGTCATTGTGGCTTGGGGCAGACAGCCGCTAACCCTATTATTAGTACCTTGGCGCGTTTTCCTGAGCTCTATCAAAGTCGCTTAAAAAACATCAGTTATGAACCTGGCTTTGATCTGGATGCAGCTCTTGAAACATCAAGACTACTGGCTAATCGTAATGATGCCGCCTCGCATTTAACCCAAGTGGAGCAAGACTGATGACTAAAACGATCCGCATTGATGGCAATACTATTCCCTTTGAAGAAGGGCAAACGATTATTGAAGCTGCTACCGCAGCTGGCATTTATATTCCACACTTATGTCATCATCCAGAATTTACGCCACATGGCAGTTGTAAACTTTGTACGGTTAATGTCAATGGTCGCAATTGTTCAGCGTGTACTTTCCCTGCAATGGAGGGTCAACAAGTACTCAATAATAGCCAAGAACTAAAAGCAGATCGACAAAAAATAACTCAAATGCTATTTGTGGAAGGCAATCATTTTTGCCCTTCCTGCGAAAAAACTGGCAACTGTCAGTTACAGGCTGTTGCCTATCATTTAAATATGCTGGATAGTCATTTTCCGCACTTTTATGCCCAGCGCGAACTGGATGCTAGCCATGCCGAAGTTTTAATTGACCATAATCGCTGTATTTTTTGTAACTTATGCGTTAGAGCCAGCCAGGAACATGACGGCAAAGAGGTATTTGCTATCAGTGGCAGAGGCATCAATAAACATCTGATCGTTAATTCCGATAGTGGCTTACTAAAAGACACTGATTTAGAGGCTTCTGATCTGGCGGCGCATATTTGTCCAACAGGTGCCATAATCATTAAACATACCGGCTATCAAGTCCCTATCGGTGAACGATTATATGATCAACATCAAATCGATCAAGTCAGCTTAGCTGCGGAGCAAAGTAAATGACTACTAAAATAAGAATCGCTACTACCTCCTTAGCCGGTTGTTTCGGCTGCCATATGTCCTTATTAGATTTAGATGAACGTTTAGTCGCACTTGCAGATATCATTGAATTTGATCGCTCACCGTTAACCGATATCGAGCACTGCACAAATTGCGATATTGGTTTAATTGAAGGCGGGGTCTGTAATTCTGAAAATGTGCATGTGTTACGCGAGTTTCGTAAAAATTGTAAAATACTAGTCGCTGTCGGTGCTTGCGCAATAACCGGAGGCCTCCCTGCCATGCGTAATTTTATACCCTTGGAAGAGTGCCTAGCTGAGGCTTACATAGATGGCATAGGCGTAGAAAATGCACAAATCCCCAGCGACCCAGAACTGCCCCTGTTATTAGATAAAGTACGTCCCTTACATGAAGTAGTAAAAATAGACTATTTTTTACCCGGCTGTCCGCCGTCAGCAGATGTGTTTTGGACTTTTTTAAATGACTTAATTGCCGGCCGTGAACCTAGCTTGCCTTATGAATGTGTGCATTATGATTAGCTAAGTTTATTCAGCCATTCAGTGGCTGAATAAACTAACGATATCGCGACGATGTGTTAATCGGGTTAACGCACTCGAAGGCGAGATACTTTCTTTTGCTCTGCCATAAGAAAGTATCCAAAGAAAAGTCGGCTCGACTGCCGCTGCTTCCTGCGCTCCTCCGTTTTGTCTGGGGTCGGTAGAGAGGGCTTCCTGCCCTTCTACCGACG
This sequence comes from Crenothrix polyspora, assembly GCA_945903675.1. GTDB lineage: Bacteria > Pseudomonadota > Gammaproteobacteria > Methylococcales > Methylomonadaceae > Methylobacter_C. The sequence continues at coordinate 23,664 of CAMDOP010000010.1, read as the reverse complement.
CGCGGCATCCCTGCCGCCCCCCTTCGGGCTAATCCCAACAAAACCTGCGGTGCTCAGCGCAGCAAACGAGACTAAAACAACGTTACTGCGTAACAACAGTGTTTAATAAAATTTAACTTGAATCTCCATAATAAAGGTCTACTAACTACAAGTATAAATACGGATAACATTGACTATTGATTGACTAAATAGGCCAACTTCGTAGAAAATAGTCGTTATTATAGCCCAACTAATAGCCTAAGCACGTATGGATAACCGCATTACTCCACAAAACAGTTTAGTGTCCGTACGTAATTTGTCATTTTCTCGCGGCACTACGAAAATATTTGATAATATTTCACTCGATTTTGAACGTGGCAAAATCACTGCGATTATGGGACCTAGCGGCACAGGAAAAACCACCTTACTTAAATTGATAGGTGGTCAACTATACCCAGATCAAGGCACTATTAGCGTTGATGGCGAAAATGTCCATCAATTACGCCGTGCTGAATTATACAATTTACGTAAACGCTTAGGCATGCTTTTTCAAAGCGGTGCGCTTTTAACAGACATGAATGTTTATGATAACGTGGCATTTCCGTTACGTGAACACACTCATCTGCCTGAGTCCATGATACGCACGCTTGTACTCATGAAACTACAAGCGGTAGGCTTAAGAGGCGCTCGCAACCTGATGCCAAATGAACTATCGGGTGGTATGGCTAGACGTATTGCCTTAGCCAGAGCTATTGCTCTCGATCCGATGATGATTTTGTATGACGAGCCTTTTACAGGTCAAGACCCTATTTCTATGGGCATCTTAGTACACTTAATTAAGTCGCTAAATACCACTTTAGGCTTAACGAGTATTATCGTCTCTCATGACGTACATGATACTTCGGCAATTGCCGACTACATCTATGTGTTATCAGGTGGAAAAATTGTCGGACAAGGTACGCCAAAAGAAATTCAACAATCAGAGTCTGAGTGGGTACAGCAGTTTATGACGGGAGCTGCGGATGGCCCTGTTCATTTTCATTATCCTGCCAAAGATTATGTCGATGATCTGTTATCATCAGGAAAACGTTATTAATGCTTTCATTGATAAATTCGACCTTAACTTAAGTCAATTAAACTAACAACATGACAGCATTCTTACAATATTTAGGCCAGAGCACCCGCATAAGTTTTACCAAACTAGGACGAGCCAGTTGCTTTTTACTACAAATCTTAGCAGGTATATTAAGCTTATTAGCGCGACCACGCTTATTACTTAAGCAGCTCTATTCTGTAGGCGTATTATCATTTTTGATTATCACTATTTCCGGCCTTTTTGTGGGCATGGTTTTAAGTTTGCAAGGTTATTACACGCTTTCTGACTTTGGTGCAGAAGAATCCTTAGGGGTGATGGTCGCGGCGTCTTTAGTCAGAGAATTAGGGCCCGTGGTTTCAGGGCTGCTTTTTGCTGGACGAGCGGGCTCTGCATTAACGGCAGAAATTGGCTTAATGAAAGCAACTGAACAGCTATCCGGCATGGAAATGATGGCCGTAGATCCTATAAGGCGCATTATTACGCCACGCTTTGTCGCCGGCTTAATTTCTATGCCTTTGCTGGCCGCATTATTTAGTGCTGTAGGCGTAATCGGCGGTCAAATGGTCGGCTGTGGTCTGCTAGGAGTTGATGAAGGTGCCTTTTGGTCACAAATGCAGTCCGGCATTGACTTTAAAGATGACATTATTAATGGTGTCATTAAAAGCATAGTTTTTGGCTTTGTTAGTTCTTGGATAGCCTTATTTGAAGGCTATGATGCTATACCTACCTCGGAAGGCGTGAGTCGAGCAACTACACGCACCGTGGTTAATTCAGCTTTTAGTATTTTAGGTCTAGATTTTATCTTGACCGCACTCATGTTTGGAGAACATTAATGCAACACACCAGCACCCAAGACACTCTCGTTGGCCTTTTTGTCGCCTCAGGTATAATCGGTTTGTTTTTTCTTGCCATGCAAGTCAGTAATTTAAGCTCATTTGTTAGCGAAGATAGTTATACCATAACGGCGCGCTTTGCAAACTCTGGGGGCTTAAAAATCAAATCACCCGTTTCTGCGGCTGGCGTTAAAATCGGCCGAGTAACCGCTATTAGCTTCGATCAAAAAAGCTTTTATTCTGAAGTTAAGATGAGTATCAATTCTAAATATAACGCCCTACCAGATGACACCTCTGCCAGTATATATACAGCGGGCTTACTGGGTGAGCAATATGTTAATTTGGATGCCGGTGGCTCAGATACCCCTCTTAAAAATAATGGCAAAATTGAAATTACGAACTCTGCCATTATTCTTGAAAAAGCTTTAGGACAATTTCTATTCAAATCTGCGGAAGAGAAAAAGTGACCCAACTGAACATTATTGCTCAAGGTACTGGGCAGTTTATTATCGATGGTGATTTAACTTTTTCAACCATAGATCAGAAAACCATTCAATCAGTTGCCTTTTTAACGACAGCTAAACATATCACTATTGATTTGGGGCGTGTTGTTAGCACTGATAGTGCGGGCTTGGCACTTATGATTGAATGGATAAAATATACTAGGCAACATAGAACCCAAATAATTTTCAAAAACATTCCTGATCAATTACTTAATCTTGCTAAACTTAGCGGTTTTGATAAGACTGGACATTTTGCTACGCAAACGGAAAAGGGTTAACTCCTTGATCCCATTTCTATTAATAGACACTCTATAAGCATCCCATGGATAAATTAATCATTACTGGTGGCTCACGCCTTTCCGGTGAAATTCGTATTTCTGGCGCTAAAAATGCTGCCTTACCTATATTGGCAGCTACCTTGCTTTCAGATAAGCCAGTCAGCGTTGGCAACATCCCTCATCTACACGACATTACCACCACCATGGAGCTTTTAGGGCGCATGGGCGTTCGTTTAGTAGTCGATGAGAAAATGAATATCGAAGTCGATAGCAGCACTATCAATAGTTATGTTGCGCCTTACGAATTAGTAAGAACTATGCGCGCTTCAATTTTGGTACTGGGTCCTTTATTGGCGCGCTTCGGTGAAGCTCACGTTTCTTTACCGGGTGGTTGTGCAATTGGTACTCGACCTGTTGACATACATATCAACGGCCTCATTAAAATGGGCGCTGACATCACCGTCGAAGGTGGTTTTATTCATGCAAAAGCTACGCGTTTAAAAGGCTGTCGCTTAGTCCTTGAACAAATAACTGTAACCGGTACTGAAAATTTGTTAATGGCGGCGACCTTAGCTGATGGCACTACCATCATTGAAAATGCTGCTAAAGAACCTGAAGTAACTGACTTAGCATTATTCCTTAATGCTATGGGTGCCAAAATCACTGGCATAGGTACTGACGTTTTAGTAATTGAGGGAGTTGAAAGCTTAGGTATTGAAGACCTACACTATGACATACTGCCTGATCGTATCGAAACAGGCACTTATTTAATTGCTGCGGCAATTACCGGCGGTAAGGTTAAGCTTAAAAACACACGCCCTGATATTTTAGATGCTGTTTTAGAAAAATTGGTTGAAGCTGGCGCTGAAATCACGACAGGTGAAGATTGGATTGCTCTAGATATGCATGGTAAAAAACCCAAAGCAGTTTCTCTGCGAACAGCGCCATACCCTGCATTTCCAACGGATATGCAAGCTCAGTTCATAGCGCTTAACTGTATTGCTGATGGTGTCGGTATTGTTACTGAAACGATTTTTGAAAATCGATTCATGCACGTACAAGAGTTACAACGTATGGGTGCTGATATTAAGCTTGAATCAAATACCGCTATTTGTACCGGCGCTAAAAAATTAACCGGCGCTCCTGTCATGGCAACCGACTTAAGAGCTTCGGCTAGCCTTGTTGTTGCTGCATTAGTGGCAGAAGGCGATACTCTGGTTGATCGAATATATCATATTGATCGCGGCTATGACCACATAGAAGAAAAGCTTTCGCAATTAGGCGCAATTATTCGCCGCGTACCTAACTAAGGCCAGACTATGCTAACTATAGCCGTATCTAAAGGCCGAATTTATGAGGAAGCCCTACCCTTGCTGGCTGAAGCTGGCATCGTACCAACTGATGATCCAAATACCTGTCGCAAGCTTATTTTACAAACCACACGTGAAGATGTTCAACTTGTCATTATACGTGCAACCGATGTACCAACTTTTGTTGAATATGGCGCCGCCGATCTTGGTATAGCCGGCAAAGACGTCTTAATAGAACATGGCGCTGATAGCCTCTATGAACCACTAGATCTAGGTATTGCTTGCTGTCGCCTTATGACGGCAACTCGGAAAAATGCTCCCCCCATAACTGGTCGCGTCCGTGTTGCCACTAAGTTTGTTAAAATTACTGAGCGATATTTTGCAAATTTGGGCATCCAAGCTGAAATTATTAAACTTTACGGTTCAATGGAGCTAGCTCCTTTAGTCGGCCTAGCCGATTGCATTGTTGACTTGGTCGATACTGGCAACACGCTAAAAGCAAACGACATGGAGCCTCGCGATTTAATAATGAATATTAGCTCGCGCTTAGTCGTTAATAAAGCCGCCATGAAAATGAAGAACGCTGCAATTGTCGATCTACTGGCGCAATTTGAACGGACTTTGGCACAACGTAATTAAAATACTTGCAATACATTGTTGATTTTCACTTTCTCATCAATGGATACTTACTATAAATTACATTTACTCGAACTTGTTAAAACTCATTAATATGCCCGATCTAAGCCTACAAAAACTTGATGCCAATGCCACTGACTTTGATCAACAATTAAAGGCTTTGTTAGCGTGGGATGAATCAAATGATTTAGATATTCAACACCGTGTATTAGAAATAATTACTGATGTACAACAAAACGGTGATCAAGCTCTGATCAACTATACCAACCGTTTTGATCATCGTAATATTAGCTGTGCAAATGAACTCGAGTTATCTAAAGATGCGTTAAAATCAGCCTGGGAGAACATTCCTGTTGAACAAGGTCAGGCATTGCAAGCAGCGGCTGATCGTATTCGCGCCTATGCTGAACATCAAAAACTAAGTTCATGGCAATATACTGAAGCAGATGGCACTGTCTTAGGTCAAAAAGTAACGCCCTTAGACAGAGTTGGTCTTTATGTGCCCGGTGGAAAAGCAGCCTACCCCTCTTCGGTATTAATGAACGCCATTCCAGCAAAAGTAGCTGGCGTGAGCGAATTGATCATGGTCGTTCCCGCCCCGCAAGGTGAAATCAATGAATTGGTCTTAGCTGCAGCCTATTTAGCAGGTGTAGATAGAATATTTACTATAGGTGGTGCGCAAGCTATTGCGGCATTAGCATACGGCACACAAACCATACCAGCAGTCGCTAAAATAGTTGGTCCAGGTAACATTTATGTCGCTACCGCAAAAAAAATGGTTTATGGCGTTGTTGGTATTGATATGATTGCTGGCCCTTCTGAGATATTAATTATCTGCGATGGCAAAACAAACCCTGACTGGATAGCCATGGACATGTTTTCGCAAGCAGAACACGATGAAAATGCACAAGCCATTTTAATAAGTGACGATGATAGTTTTCTTGTGGCAGTACAACTTAGTATTGATACCTTACTCCCTACCATGGAACGTGCAGAAATAATTAAAGCATCGTTGCTTGCTCGAGGAGCATTAATTAAAGTCAATGATTTAACACAGGCGGCAGAGGTCGCTAACGTTATTGCACCTGAACATTTAGAACTTTCTGTTGAAGACCCTGAAGCTTTAAGTAAAAATATTCGTCATGCAGGCGCTATTTTTATGGGTCGTTATACAGCTGAAGCTCTGGGCGATTATTGTGCTGGCCCTAATCATGTATTACCAACCTCTAGCACTGCACGTTTTTCATCGCCACTGGGTGTTTATGACTTTCAAAAACGTTCTAGTATCATAAACTGCTCAGCTGCTGGTGCTGATAACTTAGGCAAAGTTGCCTCTATACTGGCACGAGGCGAAAGTTTAACCGCCCATGCCCGCTCTGCAGAATACAGGATTAAATCTTGAGTTTTAAATGTCGCCCTTTTGAAGTTAACTCTATTTTTCGTAAAGAAGTTTTAGCAATGTCTGCCTATAAGGTAGCCGATGCCCAGGGTTTAATTAAATTGGATGCCATGGAAAACCCTTATAACTGGCCCGAAGACCTAAAATTAGCTTGGCTATCCACGCTAAAAGATTGTCCATTAAACCGCTACCCAGATCCAACAGCACTTGAACTCACACAAACCATCAAACGTGTATATCATATAAACGATCAATTTGATGTGATGCTAGGTAATGGTTCTGATGAAATCATTCAATTATTATTGATGGCGCTGCCTAGCAATGCAAGCGTGATGGCACCTGCTCCTGGCTTTGTTATGTACAAACAACTCAGTGACTGCCTTGGCTTGAATTATCTAAGCATTCCACTGAAAGCAGATGACTTTGATTTAGATTTACCTGCAATGCTAGCAACAATAAAGCAACATCAACCCTCTGTTATTTTTCTTGCTTATCCTAACAATCCTACTGGTAATTTATTCACTAAATCAGCCATGCATGAAATCATAACTGCAGCTCAAGGTCTAGTAGTGATTGATGAGGCTTATGCACCATTTGCCGACGCTAGCTTTGTGGATGTTTTGCCAGAATATGATAACTTACTGGTTATGCGCACTGTTTCTAAACTAGGACTGGCCGGTTTACGTTTAGGTTATGTTATCGGCCGCCCAGAAATTATTGAACAACTTAATAAAATTCGACTACCTTATAATATAAACAGCCTTACACAGCTGAGTGTTAATTTCGCTTTATGTAACCTAGAGATATTTGATCAACAGACTCAAAAAATCTGTCAAGAAAGATCTCTGATGTTTAATCAATTAAATACGCTTACAGGTATAACCGCCTACAATAGCGCAGCTAATTTTATTTTATTTAAAACGCCTAATAATCAAGCTACCCGTATTTTCTTAGCTATCAAACAACAAGGTATTTTAATTAAAGACATGAGCCCTCAAGGAGGTTTATTGTCAGATTGTTTACGCGTAACTATTGGCAAGCCAGAAGAAAATAAAGCATTTATTAATGCCTTAAAAAATAGTCTTTAAGAAATATTATTTCACTAAAAAATTATTACATAACAAACTAAATCTTACCCAATATCATTTAATTAAATTATTGAGTTTAGTTTTAATTTACAAAACTTATGATGCTCATCAGTTAATTACTTATTGCGATAATAGCTAATTACATTACTTTTAAGCAAATAATTCACTATAAGCACTTCAAATTCACTAGTGTCTAATGGTATATTGACCAGAAAATAAGAAAGCGCAGCAAAGGCGCTATATAATCAGGAGAGTTTTATAATGAATAATAAAGGCATGGATAAGTCTAAACGCCAGTTTCTAACTTCGGCATTGACCGTAGTTGGCGCTGTAGGCTCAGGTTATTTAGCTATTCCTTTTCTTGCACAAATGCAGCCTAGTGTAAAAGCCATGGCTGCTGGAGCACCTGTTGAAGTTGATATCAGTAAAATTGAAACTGGACAACTTATTAGGGTCGCATGGAGAGGCAAGCCTGTTTGGATACTTAATAGAACACCTGAAGTTCTTGCTACATTAAGGACCTTAGATAGTGAACTAAGAGATCCGCTCTCTAATGAATCTGATCAACCACCTTCAAGTAAAAATCCAGGCCGATCTATTAAGCCTGAAATTTTTGTAGCCGTAGGCTTGTGCACACATTTAGGATGCTCACCAACCTTTCGTCCAGAAATAGCCCCTAATGATTTAGGAGAGCAATGGAAAGGCGGTTTCTTCTGTCCATGCCATGGTTCTTGGTTTGATCTTGCCGGTCGCGTTTATCGTGGTGTTCCAGCCCCAAGCAATCTAGAAATTCCGCCCTATCGCTATATAACTGATACACGAATCATCGTAGGCGAATCTTCTGAGGAGAAAAAAGCATGAAACCAACCCGTTTAAATGCCTGTGGCGATTGGGTTTTAGATCGCTTTCCTGTATCAAAATTCTGGAATGAACATATGGCGCACTATTACGCGCCTAAAAACTTCAATTTCTGGTATTTTTTTGGTTCATTAGCTTTACTGGTTTTAGTTAATCAGATTATCACAGGTATTTTACTGACGATGAACTATAAGCCAGATGCAAAACTGGCATTCGACTCTATAGAATATATCATGCGTGATGTGCCTTGGGGCTGGCTAGTTCGTTATATGCATTCAACTGGAGCCTCTGCATTTTTCATTGTTATTTATCTACACATGTTCAGAGGCATCATGTATGGATCGTTTAAGCATCCTAGAGAATTAATCTGGATTTTTGGCATGCTGCTTTTTGTTGCCTTAATGGCTGAAGCATTCATGGGGTATTTATTACCCTGGGGGCAAATGTCCTATTGGGGCGCTCAAGTTATTATTTCTTTATTTAGCGCTATTCCAGTTATTGGTGATGATTTATCCCTTTGGATACGAGGCGATTATGTAATTGCCGACGCAACATTAAATAGATTCTTCGCTTTTCATGTTATTGCGGTACCTTTAGTCTTAGTGATGTTGGTATTTATGCATATAGTCGCACTCCATGAAGTCGGCTCTAATAACCCAGACGGCATTGAAATTAAAGAGTCTAAAGATCCCTGGGGACATCCTGTTGATGGCATTCCCTTTCATCCTTACTACACAGTTAAAGACATCGTAGGCGTTGCCGTTTTCCTATTATTCTTTGCTACTGTTATATTTTATATGCCAGAAATGGGTGGTTATTTTCTAGAGCATGCGAATTTTATTCCTGCCGATCCGATGAAAACACCTGAACACATCGCGCCAGTATGGTATTTCACACCTTTTTATTCAGTACTCAGAGCTATTCCAGATAAATTTGCCGGTGTGATTGCTATGGGTGGTTCTATAGTCGTATTATTTTTATTACCTTGGCTGGATCGCTGCCCCGTTAAATCTATCCGTTATCGTGGTGGTATTTTCAAAAAAGCATTATTTTTATTTGTAGTCAGTTTTATAGCATTAGGTTATTTAGGTACACAACCCGTCACGCCTGTAGCAACAATTCTTGCAAGACTTTTTACTACGATTTACTTTGGTTTTTTCTTATTAATGCCAATATATACGCGCTGGGAAAAAACTAAACCAGTACCCAAAAGCTTAACTAAAGACCATAGCCTTGAAGAGCAATTACATGCTATTGAGGAGCAACTTCCAGCTCTTATTGAAGAAATTACTGAGTTAAAACCTGTTGCTACTGAAATTGGCCACCCTGCATTTAAAAGCTCTTTTTTTAACAGGCGTCCCAATCCGGTTGGCATTAAAAATGTAGCCACTCGCTTAGCAAAAAAACTAATAGAGAGCTTAGATTGATATGAAAAAATTAATAATACTATTGTTATTAACCTTATCATTCGGTGCAATCGCGAATGAAGAAATAGAACTGCAATCAGCAAACATTGATCTTTCTAACAATGAATCTTTGCAACGCGGAGCAAAGCATTTTGTTACCTATTGTTTAGGTTGCCACTCAGCCAAGCATATCCGTTATTTACGCATAGCCATTGATGTAGGCGCTGACCCACAAAAAGTACTTAAAGATATAGCACCAGAAGGCGCCAGCATTTATGATCAACTGCACAGTGCAATGAACAAACACGATGCAGAAAAATGGTTTGGCACACAACCACCGGATTTATCATTAATTGCTAGATCACGTGGCGCGGATTGGTTATATAGCTATTTAAAAAGTTATTATATAGATCCCACTAAGCCCTTAGGTGTCAATAATTTGGTTTTCAAAGATACTGCAATGCCTAACCCACTTTGGCAACTACAAGGTGAGCAGCATGCTGAACAAAGAAAAACTATTTATGGTGAATATACAAAGCTAGTTATTGAAGAGCCAGGGACTTTATCTGAAAAAGACTTTGATCTATTTGTAAATGACCTTGTTAACTTTCTGGTCTATGTTGGAGAGCCTGTACAGCTGGAAAGACAACGACTAGGAAAATATGTGATATTGTTTTTACTTGTCTTTTTAGTCATCGCTTATCTTTTGAAAAAAGAATATTGGCAAGACGTACATTAATAATATAGTACCTATCAAGAAAACAAGGATGTTTTCATAATAGGTAGATCATAATCTCTCATCAATACCAAAACGAACATAACCTAATTATGCTACAATAGCATTTTTTACCGCCCTACATGTCCCAAGAGGTTGTTATTCGTGGCAAATATTATTACCCGTAAATCTGTAATGACGCTATTTTCATCACCTACATGCGCCATGAGTCATTGTGCTCGTCTTGTTTTACACGAAAAAGGAATCACCGCAGACATAGAATATTTTGATCCAAGCAATCCTCCTGAGGATTTACTGGAACTCAATCCTAATGGTACATCACCGACATTGATTGAACGTGACTTAGTTCTGTATGATTCACGTATTATCATGGAATATTTAGATGAACGTTTTCCTCATCCGCCCTTGCATCAAATGGACCCTGTTTCACGAGCAAATGCAAGAATGCTGATTAAACGTATAGATCAAGATTGGTATCAACTTTTAGATGAAATTTTATTCTCCGGCGAAAAGAAATCAGCTCGCGCAAAGAAATTACTAAGAGAAAGTATATTGTCTGCCGAACCAATTTTTGCAGCACATCCCTATTTCATGAATGATGAGTTTTCACTCATTGATTGCGTTATTGCACCATTATTATGGCGATTACCTAGCATAGGCATTGATATATCAACACCGAATGATGTCATCACTAATTATGCACAACGTCTTTTTAAAAGACCGGCTTTTAAACTCAGCCTCAGTGAAGCTGAAAAAGAAATGTCAGAACCTTTAAAATAATGACTTCATTAAAACCCTATTTAATTCGTTCAATATATGAATGGATTATTGATAATGAATTAACACCACACTTACTAGTTGATGCAGAAAACAGCAATGCTGTTTTGCCAATACAATTAATTGAAGATGGTAAAATAGTTTTAAACATTCGCCCCCAAGCCATACAGGGTTTAATTCTTGGCAATAATGAAATAAAATTTAGTGCTCGCTTTAGTGGAAAACCAATGAATATTGTTGCTCCAGTTGCAGCCGTTTTGGCTATTTACGCTAAAGAAAATGGTAAAGGCATGATCTTTGATCAAGAAGATGAAAAGCCTGAAAATACTCCACCAGAAACTAAACCGCCAACTAGGCCTACACTTCGTGTAGTCAAATAGTCATAAATCCCTGATATTATTCTTTACCAATATATCAGGGTAATTTCAAAGTCACTCTTCAAAGCGATCAAACACTTTACAGTAAAGGTTAATCCAGTTAGTAACTGGCAACTGCTTCCTTAATACCTATAAAACCTGATTTTGTATCGACTTCGACCTTGATAAATAATATGCATCCTTTTAATTTATGCGTGTTATTTCGCTAATCTACGAGACCTAAAAATGCAGAATCTGCGCACCCCTTATTACCTTATTGACGAAACCAAGTTACTAAAAAACTTAGAAATCATTAAATTCATACGCGAACAATCTGGAGCAAAATCTGTATTAGCGCTCAAATGTTTTTCGACATGGAGTGTGTTCGACCTTATGAGTCAATATATGGATGGCACGACGAGTAGCTCACTTTATGAAGCACAACTCGGTTACGATAAATTTGGCAAAGAAGTGCATGCTTATAGTGTTGCTTACTCTGTAGATGAAATTAATGCTGTTGCTAAATTTGCAGATAAGGTTATCTTCAACTCAATTTCCCAATTAAAGTTATTCCATAATACTGTTAGTCATCTAAAAGTTGGATTGCGCGTAAATCCCGGCATTAGTTATTCCCATTTCGATTTAGCTGATCCAGCAAGAAAGTATTCTAGGCTAGGGGTATGCAGCCAACAGGAACTTGAAGACGTTTCAGATCAACTTAGTGGCATCATGTTTCACTTTAATTGTGAAAATGACGACATAGAAAACATTACTGATGCCATCAATCAAATTGGCCACAAATACAGTAACGTATTGAAAAAGATGCAATGGATTAGTTTTGGTGGAGGCATTTATTTTACTAAAGATGATTATCCATTAGAAAAATTCTGCAAAGTTCTAAAAGATTTTTCAGAAACCTTTGGAGTCCAAGTCTATCTTGAACCTGGCGAAGCTGCTATCACAGGTTGCGCTGAGCTAGTAACCACTGTTCTAGATATAGTTCATAACGAAATTGACATCGCCATTGTTGACGCCTCTATCGAAGCGCACATGCTAGATCATTTGATTTATCATACGCATCCAAAAATAGCATCCCACGAGTCAGGTGAAAACCCAATACTAATTGCAGGCAGAACCTGCCTAGCCGGTGATTTATTCGGACAATACGAACTTGATACCGCTATAAAAATTGGCGATATCGTCAGCTTTGCTGATGCTGCTGGATATACAATGGTAAAGAAAAATTGGTTTAATGGCGTCGCCATGCCATCAATAGCGGTAAAAAGACTTAATGGTACTTTAGAACTAGCTCGTAGTTTTGACTATACCGATTATTTAAATTGCTTATCATAAGAGGATTCATCATATGAAAAAAAATGTAATGATTATTGGCGCTGGAGGCGTGGCTCATGTTGCGGCTCATAAAGCTGCCATGAATAATGATATCTTAGGCGATATCTGTATTGCTTCACGTACTCAAAATAAATGCGACGCTATTATTGAAAGTATTCATCGTAAAGGGCATTTAAAAAATGCCGAGCATAAACTTTATTCAGCGCAACTTGATGCCTTAGATATTCCGGCAACTATTAAGCTCATTAAAGAAACCGGTACAGAAATTGTCATCAATTTAGGCTCTGCTTTTCTTAATATGTCTATACTTGAAGCGTGTATTGAAGCAGGCGTGGCCTATATCGACACAGCGATACATGAAGATCCAGACAAAGTTTGCGAAGAGCCACCTTGGTATGCTAACTACGAATGGAAAAGAAAAGACCGTTGTGAAGAAAAAGGCATAACCGCTATTTTAGGTGCAGGCTTTGATCCAGGCGTCGTTAATGCCTATTGCGCGCTAGCTGTTAAACGTTATTTCGATAAAATTGACACTATTGATATCCTTGATGTTAATGCAGGAAGTCATGGTCGATATTTTTCGACTAATTTTGACCCCGAAATTAATTTCCGTGAGTTCGTAAAAGTTTGGACTTGGATAGATCGTAAATGGGCTGAATTCCCCACTCACTCAGTAAAAAGAGAATACGAATTTCCTGTAGTAGGCAAACAACCTATCTATTTGAATGGTCATGACGAATTACATTCTTTATCAAAAAATATAGATGCAAACAGCATACGTTTTTGGATGGGTTTTGGCGATCATTACATTAATGTATTTACTGTGCTGCGTACGCTGGGTTTTCTATCCCACCTTCCAGTAACCTTGACTACTGGGCAAGAAGTTGTCCCTCTTAAACTAGTTAAAGCGCTACTTCCTGATCCTATGACGCTAGCTCCTGGCTATACAGGCAATACCTGTATTGGTAACTTTATTAAAGGTTGGAAAGATGGCGAAAAGCGTGAAGTTCTGATCTATCAAGTTTCAGATCACAAAAAATGTTTCGAAGAAGTTGAGTCTCAAGGAATTAGCTACACAGCCGGTGTGCCACCCGTTGCTGCAGCAATGTTAGTTGCAACAGGTGAATGGGATACTAAAACAATGGTTAACGTCGAAGAGCTTGATCCTGAGCCATTTATAGCTATCTTAGATAGAATCGGCTTACCTACTGAAATATTAGAAATCGAGCCAGATAGCCTCAACTCTTTTGATGGGACTGTAAAAGCATTAGAGCAAGAGTTATTAGAATCAACCGCAACGGTAACAGTTTCTGCTGCTAATCCTATGATTGCAGTAACAGCTAAAAAATAAGCTAGATCACTATTTATCTCACCACACAGTCACTTAGTCTTTGTGGTGAGATAATGTTAAACCTATCTTTAAGTCATTAACTATCTAAACTATAAAGCCTTAGTCTTTGTTTTAGCGCAACGTGAACATTGAAAAACGGTAATTAACTTACCTAGTTTGACATCAAATTTCTTTTCGTTAACAACTTTCCATTTATGAAAACCACTACGACATAGAGTATTACCTTTATGCCGCTCAGCGACTGTAGGTCTTTTGAACTGAACGACCTCACCCATGGCTTATCATTACTTGAATAGATTCTTAAAATAATAGATTGGTTTATTTTTTAACAATACAATTCCATGCCGCAAGCCATGTTTGCAATAGATAAGTATCTGCTTTCTTATCTAGAACACCCGCCAAAATCCCTTGTAGAGTTGCATTAACAATGCCAAAGAAATAAATATAGCCTAACATTGGATCGATATTACGAATCTCTCCAGACGTAACACCAGCTTGTATTATTTTATAAATCTTACAGAATGCAGCTGTTTCTTGCAGTGGCTTTTCATCTGGTAAAAATTCGTCAAACTTCACATTCAGTAAAAAGCGCATTACATCAGGAGCATCCTCCGTTAATCTAAACAATAAATCAACAGTACCTCGAAGTTGCTCTGATGGCTTATCATTTTTCAGCCATATTTCATCAATGGATTCATTAAGATTAGCGAATATATCTGCATACAACTGTGCAGCGATGACCTGCTTGTTAGTGAAGTGCTGATAGATTTCACTGGTATTTTTAATATTAGCTTTCTTAGCAATATCAGTTAACGATGTATTAAAATAACCTTTCTTGGCAAACAACTTCAGGGCGGCTATTAATATTTCACTCGATGTAGTCGTGATGGTTGAAGCATTAAAAATTTCTATTTCCTGATCCATATTTTATTTATTGCAGCGGGTCAATATGCTGCTTATCTCGGCGTTAAAAAAGAATCAAGCTCTATAAAATTACCAACTGCGCTGGTATTAAACTTGATATTTACAATATAAATATATTTAATCAGTAGCAGTTAATGCTGCTCTGAGATAATGAGTCATCGACCATAAGGTTAATACTGCAGCAATATATAGCAGACCATAACCTATCATGTTAATTGGAATGCCCCATATATCCTCACGGTATAACAAAAAGCCAATGGCTAGCATTTGTGCAGAAGTTTTCCATTTCCCTAATTTAGATACTTTTACTTTAGTTCGCTGACCAATTTCAGCCATCCACTCTCTCAAAGAAGCTATGGTTAATTCTCTGCCGATAATAATAGCGACAGGAATAGCTAAATAAGCAGATGCCTGCTGCTGAACTATAAAAACCAGAACGATGGTTACCATTAATTTATCGGCAACCGGATCTAGGAATGCACCAAAAGGCGTTTCTAATTGCATTTTTCTGGCGAGATAGCCATCTAACCAATCAGTAAATCCAGCCAACAGAAAAATTAGCGTACAGGCTATATTCGAATATTGCCAAGGCAAATAAAAAACGATTGCTAAGAGCGGAATTAAAGCAATTCTTAACAAAGTAAGATTAGTCGGTAAATTAAATTGAATCGTCATCTTGATGATGAAATAGCTCGTAAATACGTTGCGCCAACTGTCGACTGATGCCGTCCACACTGCAAAGGGCATCCACGCCTGCGCATGAAATACTTTGCAATCCCCCAAACTGTTTTAATAAAAGCTGCCTTCTCTTTGCGCCTAATCCAGAAACTGTTTCCAGTACCGATTGTTTAGCTACCTTGCCACGACGTTGGCGGTGCCCTGTGATCGCAAATCGATGCGCTTCATCACGAATATGCTGGATTAATAATAATCCGCTAGCACCCGTATTTATGTCTATCGGCTGCTCCTGGTCGACCAAAATCAGCTTTTCCATACCAGGCTTTCTATCAGGCCCCTTTGAAACGCCGACTATCATAACATTATTTATGTCTAATTCTGCTAATGCCTTTTTCGCTTCCGATACCTGACCTTTACCACCATCAATAAATAAGATGTCCGGTGCCTCGTGCTCGCCCTGCTTTAAACGCTTAAATCGCCGATAAACCGCTTGATGTATCGCAGCATAATCATCGCCACCGGTAATCCCAGTAATATTAAATCGTCGATAAGCCGATTTTACAGGACCTTCCCTATCAAACACCACACAGGAAGCAACCGTCTGTTCACCTTGAGTATGACTGATATCAAAACACTCCAGTCGCTTAGGTAGCTCTTTACAAGCCAACTCCTCCTGTAAACTCAGAAATCTTGCATAACAACCTTGTTTATCGGCGAGTTTTGCTAATAAAGAATTTTCAGCATTGGTCATCGCCATTTCTAACCATTTTAAACGCTCACCTCTCACTTTCGCAGAAATAATTACAGCATGCTGAATCTTAGCTGTTAACACTTCACATAATAAAGCAGATTCTTCTAACTCATGACTAACAATCAACTCATAAGGGGCTGGTTTTTCCAGATAATATTGAGGAATAAAGGCTTGGATGACCGAAGCGGGATCATGAGTATCCGTCATTTTTGGAAAGTAAGCTTTATTGCCTAAATGCTGACCGTTACGTATAAAAAAAACTTGTACACAAGCAATATTAGCTTTAGTAGAACAAGCAATAATATCAACATCGCCTTTTTCGCCACTGACAAAATGTTTTTGTAGTACTGAACGCAAACTTGCAATCTGATCTCGATAGGTGGCGGCTAGTTCAAATTCAAGCCTAACTGCCGCCAACTCCATATTAATGATTAACTGATCTATCAGCAGACTGCCCTTACCTTCAAGAAACATGATGGTACTCGCCACATCTTGTGCGTAACGTTGTTTTTCAATAAGACCCACGCAAGGACCACTGCAACGTTCAATTTGATATTGCAGACAAGGTCGAGTGCGATTGCTATAGACCGTATCATCGCATTGACGAATGGGAAACAAGCGCTGTAACAATTTAAGGCTTTCTTTGACGGCACCAGTACTAGGATAAGGACCAAAATAGCGGCCCTTCTTATTTTTTGCACCCCGATGTAAGGAGATCTGAGGAAAATCTTGCTCGCTAGACAAATAAACATAGGGAAATGAGCGATCATCACGTAAACAGATATTATAACGTGGCTTATGGCGCTTAATTTGCTGACACTCAAGCAAGAGTGCTTCGCCTTCTGTGTGAGTGACAGTAACCTCAATAGCAGCCACTTTAGTGACCATCACTTGCTGTTTAGTCGATACCGTTTGTTTTTTAAAGTAACTAGAAACGCGATTTTTAAGATTCTTAGCCTTACCTATATAAATAATCTCACCCTGAGTATTAAACATGGTGTAAATACCGGGGCGTGTCGTTAAGTTTTTTAAAAAAGCTGCGCTATCAAAAGGGTTGTCTGTAATGTCTACTGCCACGCTTAAGCCAAAAAGTCGTACATGATACCTATTAAAACTGTGGTTGCACTTTTGAAACCACCTGCCTGATTTTTCCTGATGCTTCAGTTGGAATTTTCGATACTAATTGTACATGTATTTTGCAAGCCAGACCAAAGCGAGCTCTAAACTTTTCTTCTATGACGGATATCGAAGCAGGGTTCCAAAACAAATTAGTTACAATCAAAATTTCAAACTCATTAATCGCCTGTTGGATAATTTTAAACTGCTCTACGCCTAAAGTATCTCTCAACACATAGATGGCCGCTAGGGCATGAACGATTGAGCCATTCTGATGTACGATAAAATCAGTACTACGACCCACAATCTCGTCTAAAACATGCAAGCCCCTGCCGTCTTTATCGGTTTCTAACGATAATCTGACCATATCTCCAGTACGATAACGAATAAAGGGTTGCGCTTCCGAACACAACCCCGTCATAACAGCCTCACCGATTTCTCCAGGCTTAACTGGATTACCTTCAGCATCCAAAACTTCCAGAATATTGCTTTCACTCAGCAACAACATTTGTTGATGACTGTTAGCATGAGCAATAAAACCCGCATCTCTACTACCGAACTCATTTGCCACTGGCACCTTAAAAAATTCTGAAATCAGCTGACGCTGTTCAGGATAAAGAGGCTCACCCGTCGAACAAACAACGTTTAAATCTGGTAATGACAACTGTCGATTGTTTTGCAAGGCATAGTTTGCCAACAAGGCAAGACTACTGGCATAACCGTAAATACATTTAGGCTTAAATTTTTGTATGGTTGTCAAATAAGTCGACATATTTTCCGGCGACATTTCGAACGCGTTTAATACCAATTGATTGAGTAATCGATCACGGATAGTTTTTATTTTATCGGTGTTATTCAGTTCAACAGGCGCACCCCACAAATAGACTTCCCTGTCACCCACATTAACTTGCCACCAGCGTCTTGCGCGTATGCGTCCAGCGGCATCTGAAGCTTGCCTAGCCCTACCATATTTAAAAATCAAGGGCGCGCCACTAGAGCCACCCGTGGTATAACGAAAAGAACCACCAGGCACATCATTCCAAGCCATAGCCTGCCCGTGTTGTTGTGCATCAGCTTTATTCATAGTGGGTAGTTTTCTTAATTCATCAAAACTAAGTTCTTCAAGATTCATACCCGCGTTGGCAATACGCTCAGCATGCCAAGGACTATGTTGCTGAGCAGACATTAATAAGGCTTGTAACTTTTGCAATTGCAACGCTTCAAGCTCAGCTCTAGACAGCCATTGTGAATCTTCCAAATCTTGCAAATAAGAAAACGTAGGCCTATTCAACAAGGATTCTTGCAAAGGATAAATAAGATGGCGTGATAGATAAGGTGTCATAAAGGGCTTGGTCGCTTAAGGCAATAGTTGATGATATAGCGTTTGTATTTGCTCGGTATGATGAGCAATCGCAAAAGTCTGTAAAGCATGGGCACGCGCATCCTGTCCTAGTTGTAAAGCCAGCGTTGACTGTTGATACAGACGTAAAATCTCAGCTGCCAAATCCCCAGCATCATTAGGTGTAAACAATAAGCCCGTTTTAAGATGATCCATCATTTCAGCAGCGCCACCATGACGCGGTCCAATTAACGGTCGACCCATCGCCATCGCTTCAATAACAACGGTACCTAAAGGCTCAGGACTCGTAGACGCTGAGACCACCACGTCTAAGCCGTTGTAAACCTGCTCCATCGCCGTGACATGACCGGTAAACACAATCAGGTCTTCTAAATACTCTTGGCTAACGCGTTGACGTAACATTGCCTCATAAGCCAGACATTCATCGGGTGTGCCGCCAACAATAAGCATTTTCAAGTTGGGTATCTTGTCGCGCAAGATGATAGCAGCATCCAAAAACAGCTCCTGACCTTTCCAGGGAATTAACAAACCGACCAACCCTACCGCATAAGCATGTTCTGGAATATGATTGCGGCGTCTAAACTCAAGACCATCGGCGTGTAGCGCTAAGTTCTCCAAAGCAATACCATCATAAATAACAGATATTTTTTCACTGGGCACTTGCAATACCGCTTGCATCCTTTTAGCTATCCACTGAGATACAGAAATAAAATGCGTAGGCATTTTATAAGCGCAAGCCATCATCCTTGAGCCAATAAGATCACCTCGCACATGACAAACAATGGGAATATGTAAAAGCTTACCTACCAATAAAGCCGCACGATTACAGAGCGGTTCATTATTGGCATGAATTAAATCCACTTTAAAGCGCCATGCCGTCCATAATAACTGTAGAAAAAAAGGCAGGAAGTTAAACACATCATCCATGCGTGATAGCACTTGATTTAACAACCAGGGCAAACCCGGAACAATACCTATCGCAGCACTATTGGCTAAATGAACACGTAAGCCCACCACATCAATATGCCGATCAATTATAGGCCGCCATTGTGCATCTTTAGGAATATCTTGATAGGGTAAATCTTTACGGCCAGTTACGACTAAAGGCTTAAAGTGCTGTCTATCCAAGTGTCTTACTAAATGGCGCAAACAAATAATAGCGCCGCCATAACCAATGCCATTTTCTACATAAAGTATGTTTTTAATCCTAGTCGTCACACTGATACCCTTCATTTAAAGCCATAGATTAAAAACTTACAGTGCTGAGCTTTAACTTTTACACTGTAAAACAAATTGATGACGAAACCCTTAACCTGCTTTAACAGCAGTAAGCAACTAGCCGGCAAACAGGCTAACAGCCCATAAACTAAGGCCCGTCTCGTCAGCGCCACACGCAAACTATCTAAACTAGCCCGCCTTGCCTGCGGGTACTCTTGCAAATTGAAATGCCAATAGGCGACAGCGGCATAAGCATCAGCGACTAAGCGCTCTGGCTTTAAGCCTTGTTGCTGTAAAGGCAGACCGATAGTTAGCCTAAGAGCTTGCATCACTTTAATGTTATCGAGCAACATTGAAACTGTCGCGTGCGTGGCATTATGATGATGAAGTCGCCTCAACATCAGCAGGTCTGGCATACAACAAATAGGATAATAAGCCGCTATTTTTGCCCATAGCTCCAAATCTTCACCAAAATGAATGGCTTCATTAAATAAGCCAACAGCCAACAAAGTATCTCGCTTAACTAAGACCGTACCTGTAGGTATAAAATTCTTATGCAACAATTTAGACAGCGCATTAACGATAGGCCGCCCTTGAGCCTCTATATAGCTGCTTAATAAGCCATGCTTAGCGAGTACAGAAGCTGTTAGCACAGCATTGCTTAGATCAATTTCAGACATATCCCCCGCTAGCAAATGCAGCTCAGGATAACGAGTCAGCGTAGCTAACTGCCTTTCGATTTTGTCGCTAGTCCATTGGTCATCGGCATCTAAAAAGGCAATCCATTCACCTTCAGCCATTTTAATACCCTGATTTCTGGCTGCAGCAGGACCACAATTTTCTTGTTTATGGTAGCGTATAGGGCCTCGCAAACCCTGCACTACCGCAAAAGTGTCATCACTAGAGCCATCATCCACCACGATAATTTCATAGACAGGCGTACTTTGTTTAAGAATGCTAGTAATAGCCTCTGCAATAAATGCGGCACTATTATAAGCAGGTATAACAGCAGATATTTTCATCAATAAGCCTAATTCCTATCTTGAATACCGACACAGCAAGCTAACAGGCAAGATCAAACCACTGATATAAGCCAATAAGACTAATTTGGGATGACGGTAATAAAGCCGCCTTAAAAACGGCGCCAGCTTTTTTAATCCAGAGAGCCGCTTCAGTGGCATCCACTGCCTTCCATTAAAGTTATTCACTATGTCCGTATCATCCATAAGATATTGCTGACCTAACTCAGGCGAAGACACAAAGCGCAACCGCGATAGACTAGATCCTATAGCGGTTAACAACTGATCTAAACCCTGCAAAGAACTCACAAATTCATCCTCACTACGCGTGTAATTATAACGATGCGTAGAAATACTAATCGGCAAAGCTTGCGCATAAGCTCTTAAAGCTTCTTGATAGGCCGTCTTCGCATTATTATTACCATCAACAGGTTCATACATGACATTTCTCACTAAATAAACCTGTGCAGACTCACTTAAATCACCTGCTCTTAATAAATACCGATCTTGATGATAAGCCCCGTGCTTATCTCGAGCATCACAGCGATAGCCAGCCGTTTGAATCACTGAAATCCCATGGTTTTTCCAGTGCTGCTCAATCGTGCTGTTCCATAAATAACAGGGGGCGACTGTACTAAAACTAGCAAAACCAAATAACTCAGTAAACGTCTGGGTAGCCAGCGCTATTAAAGTTTGAGCTTGTTCAGAACTTATTGCTTGAGTAGGAAGACAGCTACCGTCAACATAGTGACCTTGCAACGGAGAGTCTAACGACTCCCAATCCCACTGTTGAGGCAAGGCTAAAGCAGTCATAATCCGACTATCATGCTGCTGACAAAGCTTGGCAAAACCCTGACCATTCAGATGCTCCAAACCATGTAACTGCGGCACAAGAACACCCTGCTTAATACTTCGCAGCATAGCCTGATAAATGCCTGGCGAACCTTCATTAAGCACTTTCCGATGATAAGCTTTAGCAGGATCAGCCATGATCTTTTCGATATCAGGCACACTCAGCACGATATCGGCTGTTAACACAGCAGATCGAGCAACTGAATCCTTATGCGTTTCTAAACAAGCGAGTAATTCTAAGAGTCGCTGAGCATGAAGCTCCTCACCCGGCCCCCAATCGTCACTTTCAATAAGCACCGGCGTATCGGCAAAATACAGCTCCTGCCAAGTCCGTTTGAATAAAGGGTACTTCCAAGCACACACTACAGCCAAAGTCAGCAGCCATGCACTACACATGAATAAATATATCATCATCTACATAATGAGCGAATAAGATTGCCACTTAGTTAATAAGTTTTATCTATAGGAACAACGAGTGAGTAATTGATGGATAACAAATCCATTAAGCACAACGATATCATAAGATTGCTTAGTCTTCTAGTTGAATTTATCAGCGCCCTAACATTAACTTAAATTATCAGCGTTAATTAGCCCTATAAGACCAAGACCTCCACTTAGCATAGGCCTAAAGCACGTCACTTTCGCACCAGCACTCGCCACCTATGTTCACAACATATTACTTAGAAATCTTAGGTATTTAACAACCAACAGGTATTTTGTAATGCTAGTTACATTATTTCATGACAAAATATGCACTGACTAAGCGTTGTTTTGAGAATCTATGAAAATTGCTATTTTATCCCGTAACGCCAAATTATATTCAACGGCACGATTAGTTGAAGCCGCACAAGCGCGGGGGCATGAAGTTCGGGTCTTGGATGTATTGCGTTGTTACATGAACATCACCTCGCATAATCCCTCCATACATTATCGTGGCGAAGCCTTAACCGGATTCGATGCCGTTATCCCCAGAATTGGCGCCTCCGTGACTTTTTACGGTACCGCCGTATTGCGACAATTTGAAATGATGAATGTGTTTCCGCTGAATGAGTCGGTAGCCATTTCACGCTCACGAGACAAATTACGTTCAGTGCAGCTACTGGCGCGTAAAGGCATAGGCCTTCCCGTCACAGGCTTTGCCAATAACCCAGATGACATCCAAGATTTAATTTCTCAAGTCGGTGGTGCACCGCTGGTCATTAAACTTTTAGAAGGTACACAAGGCATAGGCGTGGTCTTAGCAGAAACGCATAATGCGGCTGAAAGTGTTATTCAAGCCTTTATGGGTCTTAACGCCAACATCATGGTACAAGAATTTATTAAAGAAGCCGGTGGCAGTGATATACGCTGCTTCGTTATCGGCGACAAAGTCGTAGCGTCTATGAAACGCCAAGCCAATCCAGGCGAATTTCGTTCCAATTTGCATAGAGGGGGTTCGGCTTCTTTAATACGCCTAACCCCAGAAGAACGTTCCACCGCAGTGCGTGCCGCTAAAATCATGGGACTCAATGTTTGTGGTGTAGACATGCTGCGCTCCAATCACGGCCCTGTCATTATGGAAGTCAACTCCTCTCCCGGCCTACAAGGCATAGAAGCGGCTAGTGACAAAGATATTGCCGATCTAATCATACAGTTTGCAGAAAAGCGTTTTGAAACCATGGAAACCAGTAAAGATAAATCACCGACTAGAACGCGCACCCGAGGCAAAGGTTAAAAACCCAACTCGACAGGAGTAAAACAGCTTCAGCTGTTTTAATAGCAACAGCTAAAGCTGTTGCACTCCAGAA
>CAMDOP010000009.1 GCA_945903675.1 Crenothrix polyspora | reverse complement strand
GTTGATAAACGTTTAATTGATATTGCTAAGGCGTCTTGTGATTTACTCAGGTTGTTTTGAGTATTCAAAGACACCATATTGGTGTTAATAAAAGAAGCCATGATGATTCTCCAGTTAATGAATAAGTAATTTATAACCTTGTTATAGATTCGATCTTTAACAACGTTAATTAATTAACGGTGCGCTTATAAAAAACTTTAGTTAGAAATGTCTTTTAATTAAATGTAGTGCTATCGGGTAACGGCTTTATCGTTGCCCGACACAGGCAGGGATGAGCTAGGTCGGGCATGAAAAGCATGGCAATGAAACCTAGAAGGCTATTAATCTGTGTGGGGCTTATGACGCTCGGGTAAGTTGAAGTCTAAATCGAAGTCAAAATCGTCGGTGTAATGGGCTATAAATGGGGGAGTATAGGGACTGACTTTAGCGTTAAAGTGCTCGCTAGTAGGCTGGCTAACTGTGGGATTGGGCTCAATTTTATTCTCGCCAAGCCCCTTATTGGCTGTGAATGTATATTCATAAGCCTTGTCATTAGGATCGAGTGGACTCATCGCGGGTGATAATTTAGGTCGTTTGAACAGCTTATAGCTCAAAATACTGATAATAGCTATGAGTAAGGCGATGAGTATAAAGTTATCAAAATAGACTGGGCTTTGGCTCTGCTCGACAACTAGAGGTGCTTTAAGGTCGGTAACAGATGCTGCTGCTATGGGCGCGTTGCTAGGTTTTACTTGTTCTGACGCTTGGGTCACTTGAGAGGCAACATATGCTAGGCTAGTGTTAGCATCTACGGGGGCGTCATTATGTTGAGTCGGTAAATTGTCAGGGGTAACCGAGAGCGGGGCGGGGCTGGCTATCGGTAATGGATCTACGGCAATTTTTATGAGATTGTTTTTAGCGGTGCTCTCAACTTTTTTATTTTTAGGTGCTGGGTTTTTAACGGCGCTATCTGGTTTTTTCTTTTTAGATGTCTGGCTTAGCAGATTAATGTCATCACCTGATAGCCGCACAGGATCGATGACTGCACTGGTTTGCTCTGAAAGTTCGTTTAGATTCAGATTAACGCGACGATATTTTATTTCTTTTTCAGAACTTATCTTTAGTAATAAGTCGACTTTAGGATTATCTAGTGCAGTGCTGGAATAAACATTGATTGACGTCCCTACGCGTTTGACGTGAATTTTATGAAGATTGTCATTGAAAACGATGCCAGCTTGTAGCATTTTATCAGCAGGTGCTATTTCTACGATGGCTTTGTTGTTAAGGTCTTCGGCTGATAATTGCAGGGCAATTTTGCTCTTTAAGTTTTCATGTAAACCGGAATAAACCTCGACCTTGCCCAACTCAAGACTATGCGCTAGGCTAGGTATGATCAGTAAACAAAGTAATGCAGTTGAACTTAGTTTGAAATTGGACATAAGTATACACAAAAGTAGATGGGAAGGCGGTTGAAAAAGGCTCTAATGGGCGAGGTGTTAGCCGCTTCCAGTAGAGTATTTAAAGTGTTTTTGACGACTTACTTAGTACCTGATTTAAGTAATCTGTGCTTGGAGTAAAACAGCTTTAGCTGTTTTAAAAGGCAATAGCTGAAGCTATTGCACTCCAGATTTTTCTGTTTTTCCCTTAACTTAATGGCGGTGACGCGCGGCATCCATGCCACGCCCCTTCGGGCTAATCCCAACAAAACCTGCGGTGCTAGTCGCGGCAAACGAGACTAAAGCAACGTTACTGCGTAACATCAGTTAGTACGATATACATAGAGCCTAATTAATGCACGTCGCTACGGCTGAGTGTTTCTAAATTATCACTCGTATTGGCAAGTATCATGAGTTGTACGCGTCTATTTTGCATTCTTCCTGCGCTGAGGTTGTTGTCAGCGATAGGATGGGTGCCGGCATAACCCATAGCGGCTAAACGATTGTCATCAATACCTTGCTCAATTAAAAATCGTACGACACCACTGGCTCGTGCCGATGATAATTCCCAGTTGGAAGGGTATAGGCTGTTATTAATAGGTGTAGCATCGGTATAACCTTCAACTCGAATTTTGTGAGTTTGGTTTTTTAAGATTGCGGCAATAGATTGCAATATTTGTTGAGATTGCGCATTAAGTTTGGCATTTGCAGGGCTAAACAAAATACTGGCATCAATAATAACGCTAACCCCCCAGTTGGATTTGTCGATATGTATCTTGCCTTGCTCAATCATAAGCGCGAGATTTTTCTGTAGCTGGGCAACAATATGATCAATCTGTGCTTGTTCTTGTCCTATCAGTAATTGCTTAGGTTCTGGTGGCTGAATATTCTGAGCGGCAGCTTGGGTCAGACTTGCGCTCGTAAAAACATAGGGGCTTCTAAGGCTACCATTAAGATTTAAGTAACTTAACTTAATAGGCTGTATGGGAAATAGTGATGATGCTAAGCGCAGCGGCGTTATGCCTAGCATGGCATTACTAAGTGGCAGGGCTAGTTTTTTTATGAACGCTTTAGGCTGGGTTTGTGCAACAGCAGCAGAGGCTTCAATTTTGTCATGCTCTAAAATCGTCATGGCATAGAGTACGGCAAATACTGCAAACATCAGGGTAATAAAGTCTGCATAAGAGATCAGCCAACGATCCTGGTTTTGGCGAGAGTCTTGGCTTTCTTGATAACGTTTACGTGTCATTTTTGGTGCTTTTATGCCAGTAACTGCTCATGCGTTCTTTAATTAAGCCTGGATGTTCACCTTGTCTGATCGATAAAAAGGCATGAGCAAGCATTTCTCTTTTAAGAATTTCAATTTGTAAGTGCTGTTTAAGTTTGTTGGCAATGGGTAAAAATATTAAGTTAGCTAAGCCCACTCCATAAATGGTTGATACGAAAGCGACAGCAATACCTTGCCCTAATAAAGTCGGTTGAGAAATGTTATCCATAATATTGGTTAAGCCCAAAACGGCGCCGAGTATGCCCATGGTTGGCGCATAGCCTCCTGCTGCATCCCATACTTTAATAGCTAAATGCTGTTCGCGTTCAAAGCTATTGATGTCGATGTCTAAAATTTCACGTATTTTGCTAGGTTCAATGCCATCAACAACCAGTCGTAAGCCTTTGGCAATAAAGGGGTCAGGATAATCAGAAATCATATGATCCAATTTCAAAAAGCCGTTTAAGCGGGCGGTTGAGCTCCAAGCTTGAATGGTGTTGATGAGTTCTGAATAAAAATCATCATAGGGTGTAAAGGCTCGATGCAGCAGGCCTAAGCCATGCATCAGGTTAACAAAGCCATTTTGTAATAGAACCGCACTAAAGGTTCCGCCTAATACAATGACCAATGCTGAAGGTTGTAATATTGTAAGTACATGACCGCCTTCTAGCATTTGACCAAATAAAATGGCTAATAGGCCTAAGATTAGCCCGATTAAACTTCCCCAGTCCATGTTTGCTCCTTTAATGTGCTTCTGATGCGACTAATCGCTTGACTATGAATTTGTGAAACTCTTGATTCGGTAACACCTAATATGGCGCCTATTTCTTTTAAATTAAGTTCTTCTTGGTAGTAAAGCCCCATGAGTAATTTTTCACGCTCAGGTAGCGAGTCAATACTATCAAATAAGGCCGATTGAAAGCCTTGCTCAATGAGTTCCGCTAGCGGGTCATCGGTATCGTCAGTTTGAAAGCGATCAAGAAAATGATCACCATTTTCTTGAGTTTGCATGTCTTCTATATACAACAGCTGATGGCCACTATTTTTAGCCAGAAATTTTTGATATTCAGTAATTGATAAATCAAGATGTTGCGCAATTTCAGCTTCGGTGGGTGCAGCATGGTTTAAGCGTTGTAATTCGTAAATGGCTTTTTCAATTTTCCGCATATTCTCTCGGACTAGCCTAGGCAGCCAATCCATGTCACGCAATTCATCTAGCATTGCCCCACGTATGCGCATGGTGGCATAGGTTTCGAATTGGGCTTGTTGTATATCTTCAAAGCGTTGGATGGCGTCAATAAGGCCTATCATGCCGGCTTGAATTAAATCATCGACTTCGATGTTAGCCGGTAGCTTGGCTTTAAGTTGATGCGCAATTTTATTGACCAGTGCAATGTTTTTGTTAAACACAGAGTCTTTCTCAGAACGACCGGTTGCATCATACATAACTAATGGTCCCGGTTGAGAGGACGTCAATGTCGGTCGTTAAGTGCTGCTCAAAAATATGTCTAAAAGCCTGTGCCGTCGGTGAATTAGGATGTATTGCGTGGTTGGCTTCATTTATAAAACCAGTATTGTTTTGTATATAACCGCTAGGCACTAAAGTTAAGCCCAAAAATTGGCTGCTGGTGCGCATCAAGTTTTGTTGAATGAGTTGCACTTGTTCGAAAGACGCATCCATTATTAATAATTTAAACTGATGGGTGTTTAGGTGTTTATGTAGTGTTTTTAGTTTTAGGTAGCTTAATTTGACGGCATCGGTGTCGGGGTTTGTGACCACGACAACATTACCTTTAGATAGGAGGTTTAGGGTAGCAGCACTCATGTTATCTAGGTGCACATCTAGCAAAACGATGTTTTCAGTTTGGCTGGCTTGCCCATCTATAGTGGTTTTTAGGAGATCGGTTTTATGTTTAACGTCGTTGAAAGCTTCAGCCGTTTCATTGATATCAAAGACATGAACATCGCAACCTTTTTCTCTTAATAAAGAAGAAAAATCATTCAAAAGGCTGTTTCTTTGCTGAGCGGTCAGGCTAAATACAAAAGCCGTTTGCCGAGTAATGGGATTGCCCAGTAAACCACGAAGTCCTGCCGCTTGGTCTAGACGTTGATTATTTGACATGGTTATATGAAGAGTCTTTTAATTCATTAATAAAGATAGCTCATGGTTTTTTAGTCTTTTTGAGCTGCGTGAATGGCGATATTCAAAGGCTTGATTAATGAGTTTTTCGCGGTCGGCCAAGTCTAGGTCTTCTGGTACTCGTTGTCCTGAGGCGACATAAAATAATTTGAGCTTATGAAGTAACAATATCTCTAAAACGTTGCTGATGGTCACCGCTTCATCAAGCTTGGTTAATATGCAGCCAGCTAATTCAGAGCCTCGGTAAGCTTCAACTATTTCATTAAGGGTGTCGATTGAACTGGTCGCATTTAAACAAAGCAGCCGTTTAATTGGCTGTTTAGTATTTGATAACAAGGCCAGTTGCTCGGTAATCATTTGATCACGCTGGCTCATGCCTACAGTATCAATTAATATCGTGTGCTTATCTTTTAAAGATTCTAAAGTGAATTTTAATTCGGTTTCATTTTCTACGGGATATACTGAAACGCCCAAAATTTTTCCATAAATACGCACCTGTTCTGGTGCGCCAATACGGTAACTATCGGTATTTACTAGCGCCAGCTTATTAGCGCCGTGCCTTAATACTAAGCGGGCCGCAAGTTTGGCTATGGTTGTGGTTTTTCCTATGCCTGTGGGCCCGACTAAGGCGTAAATTCCACCCTGATCTAGAAATTCTTCATCATTATTAAGGGTTGTGACATTATGGAGTAGGATGTCTTTTACCCATTGTAGGCAATTATTTATATCTGAGCCTAAATCGGAAGGCAGGTTCGCAATCATATATCTAGCTAGGCTAGCGCTAAAGCCCATAGCCAATAATTCGCCAAAAAGGGCCTTTTGAATGGCTTGTGCTTCGGTAGTGATCGAGGGATCTGGCCGTTGCTCTAAATAGCTTCTCATGTCGCGTATTTCTTCAAACAAGCGTTTTACGAGTGGATCTGCGTTGGTTGTTTCGGGCGTGTTTTTTTGGCGTTTCTTCTCTAATGTGGCAGGCGATTTTACTTTTGGCGGATTGGTTTGTTCTGCGACTGATTCTTCAATGGCTGTGCTTAGGTCATCTTCTCGAGTCGCTAGTATTTCAACACCATTTAATACATTACGATTTGAAATAATAACGGCTTCTGGGCCGAGTGTTTCACGTACTTCAGTTAATGCAGCGCTGACAGTTGTTGCGAAAAAACGTTGAATTTTCATGTTAATGAACCAACAAGGTTAGTGACTTTAATGGAATAAGAATTAGGTAGTTCTGCGTGTGATAACACTCTCAGTTGTGGCAATGTTTTTCGGAGAAATCTTGCCAGCATAAATCGTAAAGGGGAAGGAACCAAAAGAACGGGTATATAACCGAGTTGTTCTTGTTTTTTAGTCGCGAGTGCTGTTTCTGAGGCAAGTGTTTCTGCCAAGCTGGGTTCAATACCTTCACCTTCTGATCCATTGGTATTCATGGCTTGTAACAGTAATTGTTCTAACTGATTTTCTAGGGCCATGATGGGTAACTCTTTTTCACTTGGGAAAATTTGCTGCACAATAGCTCGACCTAAGGCGATACGTACCATGGTTGTTAGCAAGGTGGGGTCTTGGGTTTGCTGGGCGTAATCATGAATCGTTTCGATAATGGTATTCATGTTTCGGATATTAACTTCTTCAATTAACAGGTTTTGCAGTACTTTTTGAAATATTGATAAGGGTAAAAGTTTGGGAATAAAGTCTTCAATCAGTTTGGGATATTGTTTGCCTATATGCTCAAGTAAGTCCTGAATTTCTTGGCGACTTAATAAGTCGGCGGCATTGGTCACCATTAAATGATTAAGATGGGTCGCAATTACCGTGCTGGCATTGACAACGGTATAACCCAGCGCCTGAGCTTGTTCATTTAACTCACTTTCAATCCAGATAGCGGGCAAGCCGAAGGCTGGATCAGTGACTTGTATGCCGTCTAAAGGCCCCGCAACCATGCCAGGATTAATGGCTAATAATTTGCCAGGATAGGATTCGCCAATGCCAATTTCAACTCCTTTTAGACTAATTTTATAGGCAGAAGGTTTGAGTTCTAAGTTGTCATTAATATGAACAAGGGGAGGTAAAAAACCAATTTCTTGGGCAAATTTACGGCGCACGCCTTTGATTCTTCTAAGTAATTCGCCATCTTGCATTTCATTAACTAAACTAATCAGTCGATAGCCAACCTCTAGACTTAATGTTTGAATGGGGGCAACATCTTGCCAAGTCACTTCTTCCATATCTGGTGAGATATGCTTGGGGGACACGATTTCAGTTATTGAAACCTCTTGTTTTTTATGCTGAAATTTATAAGCCCCTCCTGCAATAATCAAGGCCAGCATGCCAAAGGCAAGATGTGGCATGCCGGGTATGATGCCAAGGCCGCCGACAATACCCGCTGTTATGTACAGTATTTGCGCTTTTGCCAACAGCTGAGTAACAAACTGGGTGCCTAGATCTTGCTCACTAGCGACTCTAGAAACTACTACGCCGGCCGCAACGGATATAAGTAAGGAGGGTATTTGGGCAATCAAGCCGTCACCAATAGCCAGTAAGGTGTAAGTTTCCAAAGCCTTATTGAAATCGAGCTCATGCTGAATCATGCCTACTATCAAACCGCCGATCATATTGATAACCACAATGATGATCCCCGAAACAGCATCACCTCTGACATATTTACTCGCACCATCCATTGCGCCATAGAATTCAGCTTCTTGGGACACTTGTTTTCTTCGTAATTTAGCGTCTTCTTCGCCTATGAGTCCTGAATTAAGATCAGCATCGATGGCCATTTGTTTGCCAGGCATGGCATCTAAAGCAAAGCGCGCACCTACTTCGGCAATACGCCCGGCACCCTTGGTAACAACGACGAAGTTAATGATGGTCAGAATGATAAAAATAACGCAGCCAACTAGATAATTGCCGCCAATCAAAAAATGCCCAAACGCTTCAATCACTTTTCCTGCTGCATCAGGTCCATTGTGACCTTCGGTGAGTACGATTCGTGTTGAGGCAACATTAAGTGATAATCTGAGCATGGTGGTGATCAACAGTACCGCTGGGAAAACCATGAAGTCTAAAGGGCTAATGGTGTATAGCGCCGTTAACAAAACAATAATGGATAAGGAGATGTTGACGGTAAAGAAGATATCTAAAACAAACGAAGGAATAGGCAAAATCATCATCGCCATCATCATGATGACAATGATAGGCGCAGCTAAGGTTTTGGTGTTTAGTTGTTTTAGTCTATCGATAAAATTCATGACTGATTACTGCTAGTTGATAAGCGATCAAAATCAGTGGGGACATCAATATGGTCAGGTTTTAGCGGTTCAAGTCCGCCATTTTTATGCCAATCTCTAAGCTGAAAAACATAGGCTAAGACTTGAGAGACTGCGGTGTAGAGTTGTTTAGGGATTTCATCGCCTAGTTCGGTATGATGGTATAAAGCTCTAGCTAAGGGGGGCGCTTCCATTAAGACAATTTTATGTTCCAACGCTACTTCTTTAATTTTAATAGCGATTTCTCCCATACCTTTGGCGACGATCAAGGGGGCATAATTGGCATTTTCTGGATATTTTAAGGCCACTGCGTAATGAGTAGGGTTGGTAACGACGACATCTGCGGTGGGAATTTGAGACATCATTCTTCGGCTAGCCATTTGACGTTGTATTGAACGAACTTTTGCTTTGGTTTCAGGATTACCTTCTGACTCTTTGGCTTCGTCACGTAAGTCCTGTCGAGTCATTTTTAGCTTTTCGGCGTAGTGGTACATTTGATATGGCGCGTCGATAAAAGCAATGAGTGCGAGCGCTAAAATCATAAAGGTGAAACAAATTAAAAGAATATGACCTTGGTGTGAACTGGCCACTGTTAAGGATTCAGAGGCTAAAGCAAAAATGGCATCCATCTGAGACATAACAACTAACCAAGCAACATAGCCAACTAATAGCGTTTTTAAAATAGCTTTTGCCAACTCCATGAGTGCGTGCTTGGAGATCATGTTTGACAGGCCTTTTATGGGATTAAGTTTTCCAAAATTAGGTGTTATTGCTTTATTTGAAAATAACCAACCGCCAATTAAAGCCGGTGACACTAAAGCCGATAGCATCACTAAGCCGAAGAGTGGTAATAAACTGAGTAATAAGGTGATTAAATCTTGCGCTAACGTTTTGTCAACAAGGGGGCTATCTGTTTGATTTATCTCATTGAAATAAAGTGCATTAGCTAGCATAGATTTGATTTGCCCTATAATTGACTCACCGCTAAGCCATAAAGCAATGACTGCGGCCATTAAGACTATAAAGGTTGCTAATTCCTTGGAGCGAGGCACATCGCCATCTTCACGAGCTTTTTCAAGTCGTCTAGTGGAAGCTTCTTCGGTTTTTTCGAGATCGCTTTCTTCTGCCATTAGCTTGTGTTGACTTCACCTAGTTATAATTTATTGCTAATAATAGCTTATAAATGATAAATTTATTGATAATAATTAATTCAATGTTGTTGTTAATGATTTTCTATTGCTATTATTAAAATTTCTTTATCAAGGATAATAGCTTTAATTGAGCAGGCGTTGGTCTGAATGAAGTCATAACTTTCGAAGTTTATATTAAGTTAATCCCCGGAATCTAAGGTTTTAAGCTCTTTTGACAAGGTATGCTCATGCAACATAAAAACTTAAAGGCTCGACACCCAAACAAAGCCAGATGATTGAGGATGCATGGCATTACATCAATCTATAGGTATTCTTACGGATAGTAATGAAAAATATTTTATATAAGCTAAGCGCTCTTGTTAAGCAACTAAACAGTGAGCAAATCATGAATGAACATTACCTTACTATGTCTATTACTCAAGAGCAGGTTGACAGCCTGTTAGCGGCCTTAAAAACTATTGAAGCTAATTTACCTTCGTTAATTGAACTTACGTCAGAGCAGCGTAAAAGCATGGCGCATTATAGTGATAAAGAATTAGGCTTTATCCAAAAGACGTTGCAAGTGGCCGATCAATACCCAGAAATATTCCCTGCTAACTTTAATATAGAGACTATGCGTAGGGATGTAGATACTCTGCAAAAACTAGATTCGATGTTATATGCCTTAGTGCTGCTGACTGGTAAGTTTCATGATTCTCGTTTTGCTGCCGGTAGTCAAAGTATTAGACAGGCGCGGACTGGCTATAAGTTTATCAAGACGCATAACCAGCTCACCGGTGGTCTTGAGGATGCTGTCGCTGATTTATCTAAGCAATATGCTCATAATAAGGCTGCTGTCGCTGATTTATCTAAGCAATATACTCATAATAAGGCTGCCAAAGAACCTACGGTAGCTTCCGCGACAGTCAGTTAAGCAACGCTGCTAGGCGCTGGTGACTAAATTATAGGCTGTAACGTAGCGTCACTTTGTTCTATGGATCAGTCCGAAGGCTTTTGAAAACAGCTAAGGATAAAAATAGGCTAGTAACTTGGGTATTAATAGAGCGTGCAAAGGCAGAACAGGACAGCTCACTGGCTTACTAGTCACTAGTTTCATCGATAGGCGGCTAGCAGACAGTCTGCAGATTAAGGTTGAGAGGCATTAAGTCTTTGGCGAGTTGCTCCAGAGTGTCTAGGGTTGTATCCCACGCAGAGCATCACTGTTATTAATAAGGTTTGGAATTAAACAGCTTTAGCTGTTTTTCAGAGCAATGACAGAAGTTATAGTGCTGTAGATGAATGTTTAAGTGCGTAAGGTCGAATGTGCCGTGTTATGTCCGTCGGGGCCATAAAGTACATTCATGTTTTTACCTTGTAAAAAAGCTAAGGTGTTTTGATTCGTGGAGAAAAGACCGTTAACAATATAGCCGTTATTTTTATTAATCTCATCTGCTTGAGTACCAATATTAATAAGCTGCTGCCAATATTGTTCGAGTAGCACATTGCTAGATTGCTTTATTAAAAGAGCCATGCTTGAGTTTTTATCAGGAAAACCAAGCTTAGCCAAACTTGATAATCGGTTATTATTGACTATCAATAATGCACTCATTAAATCTGATTTTACTGGTAACAAATTCTCTAAAGCGTCTATGTCGTTTGATGTCAATATAGATTGTTCTTTTATTACAAGGTCCAGAAATTGTTCCATGAGACTAATTTCATGTAGTAGGTCTTGATTAAAAAGCGCTAAGTTTATAGACATGACTTATTTAAGATGTTGTTGTGATTTTAAAATGTCACGAGCAGTCGTCAGTAAACTTTCAGTAATGGCTTTAGTGCTGACTTGATATCGACCTTCAGCAATAGCGGTTTTTATTTCTTGAACTTTAGCCGCATTGAATGAAGTGGTTGAGTCAGGGTTGATTTTTTGTAACTTCAAATAATCTGATAGCTGGACATTGCTGTGTGTCTCAGCATTAGGTTCGCTACTATCCAAAGATTTACTGACTCGATCTGTAGTCTTGTTGCTAATTTGTATATTAGCATTGTTAATAGAGCTTTCAACTTTCATGTTCTTGCCTACTGGGTTGGTATATTACATATCTTACTTAAATTAACGACTGTTATGTTAAAAACTTTAAGGCGATTTAAATATTAATTTAAAATATCCACAACGCTAGTCCCTTCTACAATTCCGGTAACCAGTTTTTTTGAAGAGGTTTCTACGCGTGCAAATTGGCCGTTGGTCGGATTATTGAGTAATTTTCCTTGATTAGTGATTTGGAAACCCTTGCCACGACTGATAATTTTTATCGGTTGCCCCATCATTAGACCTCTAGCTGACTTTAGGTCAGATCTTAGAAACGCGTTACCTTTTTGTATGGCCTTAAGAACGGTAAGGCCTAAAATTTTTTCTTTATTAGAGATGATAGCGGTTGATAGCAAAGCATTATGCTCGTGTAATACAGCAATGTCCGCGTCAGATATGACTTTACCTTCTTCTAGATCATGGGCAGCAACATAATATTTTTTTTGATTAATGATGTAAGTATTGAAAATACTTTGCCAAGAGTTTGCGTCGTCACAAAAAACTTCTAGGCGAAAACTGTTGCCCTGAGTATTTTTGCTGAGTAAAGAAAATTTCAGATCCTTGCAATGATTATTTTTTTGAGCGGTGAGGGGAATCATTATTTTAAAATGTGCATCACTATTGATATCGGGCAATGATTTTAAGTAACGAGTTGCTGCTTCTATAAGGTAGGGGCTGTCGTTGATTTCGGTGGCGACTGAATTAGTGCAAAAAAATAACAATGCAGACATTACTATCAGCATATACATAAAATCACCTGTAATGATTGATGATGCACTGATATTTTAGAGGGTTGCTTTGAGGCTTTCCGATTAAATGTAGAGCTGATTCTTTAGTCGAAAAATAACTATCTTAGCAATAAGTAAAAAGCAGTGCTTGGATACCCAGTCCTATCATCAAAGATAAGATGCTGTCCTTAAACAAAATTATACGTCAGTATAGCGAATTACAGTAATTAATGTAATAGGGTGAAACGTCACAGATAGATATAGAGAGTGCGTCTTTAGCCGCGTAAAAAACGACTAAAGACACTGTGTTGAGGCTTTTAAAAGCTTCTTAAGCTATAAAATCAAACAAACTTGATCTGCCAATTTGAGCAAAGGTTTTCTGGGCGGCTTGCAAAATAAATTGCTGTCTAGTTAAATCAGAGACGGCTTTATTATAGTCGGTGTCTTGTAAGCCAGACAAAGTCTGGGTTAATTGTAAATTAATGCTTTCGTTTGCTGACTTAATGCTATCTAAGCTATTTAATCGAGTGCCGACCGATGATTGAGCAATGGATACCGCTGCGAATGTCGTAGTGAAGCTACTGCTCAAATCGGATAAGGCAGAGCTTTGAACTGAGTTTGGATTTGTTGTGCTAGGCATATTTAAAGCCGTTATAGCGGCTTGTAATTTGTTAAATATATCGCCTTTTGAAAACATATCAGAACCCAATACACTTGCCTTTATATGCTGAGAAGTATTGATTTGAATCTGGTTTTGCGTGTCACCGCCGTTATATTCAATCGTTTCTGTTTTTAAAGTGGCTGAACCAGAAGGAGCATTAGCATAGGTTGCAGGCGATCCTGTTTCTGCGCTATAGAAAGTTTCTCCTGCTAGTAATACAGAGCCTGTTGCTAGAGGTGTGCCGGTTGCATCTAGCCAAGTAGTATTTGATTCTGGAACGATAAATTTTCCGCCAACACTTACTTGATATGCGCCTAATCGGACGATGTCTGTGGCTATAATTGCTTGTGTTGCATGTTTTACAAAAGGAGCCGCATCGGTTTTTTGACCACCAAAGATGTAGTTTCCTGAGGTATCAGTAGAATTAGAAAGTGATAACAGTTGATCGTAATAACCTTGTAAATTTAAAGCGATAGCTGCTTTATCACCGTCAGCAAGAATACCATTACCCGCACTGATAATTTGATCATGTATGCCTTGCAAGTTATTTACTATATCGGAGAGTGTTGTATCAACAATCCCTAGATTATTTTGTATAGAGGTAATGTTTTTGCTGAATTGTATATTTATACCTTGAGATTGCTGTACGCCGATTATTTGAGCCGCAGCAACAGGATCACTGGATGGATCAAGTAATCTTTTACCGGATGCAATTTGATCGGAGGTCGCTGAAATCTGACTTTGTAATTCAGTTATGCGACTACTTGAGGATTCAAAAAAACTATTTGTACTGATGCGCATTTCTTATACCCCTATGCTATATTAAATAATGTATCAAACATCAATTTGGACGCAGCGATTAATTTACCTGCCGCTTGATAAGCTTGTTGATATTTAAGTAAATTTGCAGCTTCTTCATCTAAATTAACACCGGCCACGCTATCTAAAGCGTTTGATGCTTGCTTTAAAACAGCATTGGCAGTCGTGCTTGTTGAGATAAGCGCCTGAGATTTTGAGCCTACATCACCGACCATGTTTGCATAAGCGTCGGTAAGGCTTAAAGATCCTTTAGCTAATGTTGTTTTGTTAGTTTGTAAGGCAATCATTTTTAAAACATTACTATTGTCTCCAACTGCGCCGGTGCTAGAGGCTGCGGCAATAGCGTTAACATCAGTAATAGCTAGCGACAAACCTCCAGCCACATTAGCCGTGGGCCTAATGGTAAACTGATCACCTATACTCACATTTGTTTCAGCAGGAAGGAAGCTAATGTTTAAACCTTCTATAGCAGCCGCTGTGTTAATTTCTGTGGGAGTTCCCGACCTTAATAGGGTATTGTCAGAAATACGGATTAGATTGTATTTACCCTCTGCAACTTTCTGCAAGCTATAGTCGCTGGTGCTTATCTTAGAAATATCACCATAAGTCACGTCGATTTTTGCGGTTCCAGTATTAGCTGAATGTGCATCAACTTGAATCTCTGGCACTGTAAATAGTTTAGCTCCAGTAGATCCATTTAGGGTCTTACCTGTAGTATTTATGGTATTCATACTGCTAGCCAAGCCTAAAGCTATTCGACCTATAGCATTTTGTACCGTAGGCAAGGTATTGTTGCGAAAGGTGATTAAGCCCGTTAATGTCCCGCCCGATAAATTATTTTGCGATATAGGTGTTTTATTACCATTAATATTAAACGCAACCTCAATATTGTTGGGGTTAGTGCTTGACGCTATCGTATCTAATTGGTTAAAACTTGATCCCATCACTAACGGCTGACCATTGCCAATAAATATATTCGTGGAATTGCCATTAGCAACCACTTTAACTTGTATTATCTTACTTAAATCCGCAAGTAAGGTATCTCGTGAATCTAGCATCGAATTGGCGGTGCCGGGATTAGCTGATTGTTTCGCATTGAAAATTGAACTATTTAATGAGGCAATTTGTTTTGCAATGGTATTGATATTATTAACACTATTACTAATTTGTGTATTCACATCTTTGCTAATGCCATCAACGACGGTTTGGGCATCGTTAAAACTCGAAACCAAGGTGTCCGCGTTGCTTAAAAAAGACTGTCTTGATGTCGGATCATTCGGAGTAATTGAAATGGCTTGCAAGCTACTAAAAAAACTTTGCATGTTTGCGGCTATGCCAGCAGAAGGATCGCTTAGCATCGAAGTAATTTTCTGTAGTTGAGCACTTTGTGCTTGCAGTTGACTGTATGAGGATTGAGCCGACAGTTTTTGGCTCGCTAGAAAATTATCATAAATTCTCTGTATATCTGTTACTTGCGTGCCTGTACTTGAAATATTTTCATTTTGAATAACACTTTGACGGGAGTAGCCAATTGTTGAGGCATTGGCAATATTATTACTTGTGGTATTAATACCAGTTTGAGCTGCTACTAAAGCAGTTAGTCCTATTGATAATGCATCACTCATGACCTTTCCTTAATGATTTGTAAAACTTTAGTTAGTATTAATATTATTTACGGCTAATTTTTATAAAACTAAAGTAAATTTAACTTGATTGGATTTTATTGATGACATTAATTAATTTGCTACTATAAGCTGGGTCGGTGGCGTAGCCTGCGACGCTTAATTCGTGTGCGAAAGTGAGTGGGTTGTTACTATTAGCAATAACTTGCTGGTAACGAGGATTATTATTTAAAAACGAGGCATAGTCGGAGAAGGCTTCTGCTTCGGACGCATAGGCTCTAAAACGTGAAGAAGTCTTTTGGGGTAAGCCGTCAACGTATTCCGTGGTGATAACGTCTACAAATTGGCCTTTCCAACCATTAGTCGCTTTGATGCCGAAAAAGTTATAACTAGAACGACCATCTGGCATGGTTATGACATGCTGCCCCCAGCCGCTTTCAATAGCAGCCTGACCTAGTATATGGCTAGCAGGGATCCCTATCGATTTTTGGACCATCTGTGCATAAGGTAATAAATGGTCTACAAACGTTTCTACAACAGAAGAAGTATTGTTATTTTTATGTTGGGTTGAATAATTTGAAAGTTGATCAGCTTGATAATTATTTTTTAATAGGTTTGCATTAAATGCTGTGATTTTTGCTCTTGCTTCGCTATTCAAGTTATTGTTTGGTTGCGATACAGTGTGTGCACCAGCAGACTGGTGTTCAGACAATTGAGGCTGGGGATTGGTTTTATTTAATTGTGCTAAGAACATGTCAGCAAAGCCCATGCCTTTTTCAGACAGTATTTGGCTCAATTGTTGGTCATACATTGAGCTATATAGTGAATTAGCATTACTTTCAAACAATTCACTTTTCGGTGTTGCTTCACGCATAGATTTCAACATCATATTGATTAACAATGCTTCAAACTGTTTAGCAGCCTCTTTTAATGCTTCAGGGGATTTTTGTGCGTCTAAATTATGTAAATAAGCTAAGCCATTCGCATCTATGGCTAATGAATTCGATGAGGCTGAATGATTCATTTAAATAATCTCAATTTCAGCATGCAAGGCTCCCGCAGTCTTCATTGATTGAAGAATGACAATTAAATCTTGAGGAGTGGCTCCAATACCATTGAGTGCGTTAACAACATCAATTAAAAGTACGCCGGGCTGTACGACTGTTAATTTACCTTTAGGTGGGGGTATTGATTTAACCTGAATGGGGTCTGCACTGACGATGACCGAAATATTGCCTATGGTTACGGCACAAGCATCTAGTATAACTTTTTGATTAATTACAATAGATCCAGTTTTCTCATTAAGAACGACTTTAGGTGATGATGTTTCAACACGCACCTCTAAAGACTCTATCTCACCAAGAAAAGCAACTTGGTCACTAAGATTAAGGGGTGGCTTTAGTTTAATAACTTTTGAATTTTTTGCTAGCGCAATAGGGGAACGAAAGTGCATATTAATGGCGTCAACAATTCTGCCCGCTGTTGTGAAATCGTTATTTTTAAGCTCCAATACCATTTCATTGTCATTGCTTAGTTCATTAGCCACGGAACGTTCAACCGTTGCACCATTGTTAATTATCATCGGTGTTTTAACTGTATTTGCTAAATGACCTGAGGTAGCTTGTAGAGATTGAGTTGAAGTAATATTGCCTTGCGCCATGGCATAAATCTGGCCATCAGCACCTTTCAAAGCGGTCATGAGTAGCGTTCCGCCTTTTAAGCTTGTGGCTGTACCTATAGAAGCGGCAGTGACATCAAAAAGCTGACCTGGTTGAGCAAAAGGCTCCAAAATACCCGTCACCATGACCGCTGCGACATTTCTAAGTCTATAATTTTGGCTATTGGCTAGTGGCATATTCAAGCCCAGTTGCTGAAGCATATTCAGCACTGAGTTGTTAGCGATACTGGTAGTGCTTGATTGATCACCAGTGCCTTCTAACCCTACAACCAAACCATAACCCATGACCTGATTGGTTCTAACGCCCTGAATATTAATT
The DNA here is from genome assembly GCA_945903675.1 of Crenothrix polyspora. Lineage (GTDB taxonomy): Bacteria > Pseudomonadota > Gammaproteobacteria > Methylococcales > Methylomonadaceae > Methylobacter_C. The sequence goes on along the minus strand of CAMDOP010000009.1, from coordinate 10,362 downwards.
AAATCTTTGATTCGGTCAGGATGTGCAGTAGTAGGGAGAATTATGAGTGCAGTGCTAATAAAAAACTTAATAGCAATAAAATACGAAGCCGGGAATCTCATAAAAATAAGAATGCTGAAAAGAAGCGTCCAAAGGACTTTAGTAGTTCGGCTTGATCAATTTGGGAGTTGGTGCGATATTCAACCCTAGCATCTGCCAGCTTGGTTGACAATATCGAATTACCTTGATCCATCATTATCGGCACCACTACGCCTGAAATACGAATAAATTCGGTGCCTTTATCCATACCGATTCGTTTTTCTCCGCTAACCACTAAATCACCATTAGGTCGAACTTCAAGTACGGTAGCCCCGATAGTGCCCGCAAAGTTATAGCTAGCACTACCTGCATTGTTGCCTTTAGATTGTAAGTCGTTACTCTGAACTGCTTGCATGCTGGGAGAAGCTAAACCAAAGAATGAAGTTAGCTTCGCATTAATCGAGCTGGATTTATTATCTGAACTTGAGTTGGCCTTATCTGCAGATATTTTTTCACTAATTACAATAGTTAACACATCACCTACTGCTCTGGCTCTATAGTTTTCAAATAAGGGTTTATAAGATTGCGCTTGAAAAATGGCGCCATTTTGGCTCTGGGTATTTGCTTTAACAGGTAGGGCTGAAGTCGAATAAGGAATTATAGAGGACGGCTGTATATTACAGGCTGCTATAAATAGACTTAGGAGCGCTAGGGCATTGATCCGTAACATTTATTTATCCGAGTTGCGCGAGTTTTTGTAACATTTGATCGGAGGTTGTTACCGCTTTACTATTTAATTCGTATGCACGTTGTGTTTGAATCATATTGGTCATCTCCTCAACAGCACTGACATTTGAGGTTTCAACGCTTTTCTGCGCTAAATAACCTATGCCATTGCTATCTGGTTTATTCAAATTAGCTGGGCCTGAGGCGGCGGTTTCAACGTAGAGATTTTGACCTCTTGCCTCTAATCCAGGTGGATTAATGAAATTTGCTAATTCAATAGAACCAATTTGAACAGGGTTTATATTACCTTGCTGGGTAATGCTAACAATGCCATCTCTTGACACTGTAAAACTAGTTGCATCAAGTGGGACGATAACTTCTGGCATAACTTGATAGCCACTAGAGGTCACTAATCGGCCTTGGCTATCTGTTTGAAAAGAGCCATCACGCGTATAGCCAGTGTTACCATCTGGCATGATTACCTGAAAAAAGCCAGGGCCTTGGATGGCTAGATCTTTAGCATTACCTGTTTGTTGTAAACTTCCTTGTAAGAATAGGCGCTCTGTTGCAACAGGTCTTACACCCGTACCCAGTTGTAAGCCAGAGGGTAACTGAGTGTTTTGCATTGATGATTGGGCGCCTGGTTGACGAATGGTTTGATAGAGAGTGTCTTCAAATATGGCTCGTGACTTTTTAAAGCCATTGGTGCTTACGTTAGCAAGATTATTGGTAATTACATCCATGTTTAGTTGCTGGGCTTCTAAGCCTGATTTTGCAATCCAAAGTGATCGTATCATTTTTTTTACCTTGTTTTTATTAGTGCCATCATAACTAAACAAGCAACCACTTAAGCGGGTGGCTGTTTAGTTAAAACAGGTTGATAAAAGTTAATTTGTCGTCGTAACTAAAGCTATTGTGAATAGCGTCTTTATAATTTCAGCCTTAAGTCAAGCTCATGATTTGACTTGATTTATTGGCGTCATCTTTAGCATTTTTCAACATATCCATTTGTAAGTCATACTGCCTACCTAAACTAATCATTGCGACCATGGATTCGACAACATTGATATTGCTTTCTTCTAGGGCGCCACTTTGCAGGGTAATAGTTGGATCTGAACTAAAGGAATCGCCGGTTAAAGAATGAAATAAAGCATCATCACCACGAACAAGTTCTTTAGGCGAAGGATTAACCAGTTTTATTCGCCCCAGAAAATTGGTAGTAACAGGATTGTCGCCAGCAACTAAATAAGATAAGGTGCCGTCTTTGCCGACCATGATTGACGAATCAGAGCTAATGAGAATTGGAGCGCTTTCTTCGCTTAAAACAGTGAGTCCAGAATGTGTCTGAAGTACACCGTTTGCACCGACTTTAAGGTCACCGGCTCGTGTATAAGCTTCTTTACCATCGGCGGTTTTTACAGCGAACCAGCCAGAACCTTCTATAGCTAGATCTAAGGAGCGATCCGTTTGTAAAATTTTTCCGACTGATAGATCTGCTCCCACCGTTTCATCAATAACCTGTACACGGGTTAAAAGCCCAGGTCCTCTAACGGGTACAGCACGAAACATATCAATTTGTCCTTTAAAACCGACAGTATTGGTATTGGCTAGGTTTTGAGAAACAGTGGCTTGTTGCTCCATTATTTGCTTAGCCCCAGTCATCGCAGTATAAATTAGACGATCCATAGACTCTTCCTGTTAACTCTAAAGCTATTAACCACCAATACGATTAATGGTTTGAACCGTTTCATCTTGTTTTTTGACTACTTCTGCTGCTGACTGAAACGCTCTTTGTGCAGCGATCAATCTGACCATTTCAGTAGTTAAATCAACATTGGAACCCTCTGTTGATCCGCCTTGGATAGAGCCGAATCCACCGCTTCCGGCTATTCCTAGATGAGGTTTTCCTGACAGACTACTTTCTACCCATTGATTGTTAGAGGAGGCAGTTAATCCTTGTAAGTTATCAAATTTAGCCAGCACAACTTGTGCCATGACTTCAGCTGTCCCGTCAGCATAAATGGCTTCGATCGTGCCGTCATTATTGACTTTGTAACTGGTCATGTCGGCAGCGGTTCGACCATCTTGACTAGTAGAGTTGACAGAAAAACTACCTTCCATTTTGGTAGAGTTTGAGAGATCCATGGTTACACCAGTCATAATAGAAGCAGCATTGCTACTTGCATTACTGGATATTCTTCCGTTGGGTTGAAATGTTAATATTGTGGGGGAAGTGCTAGGGCTAGCAACGTCATCTACAAATGTATACATATGCCATATAGTGTCGGTCGTTTGTTTAAAATAGGACTGAACTTGCTTAGAAGAACCTGAAGCATCATAGATAGTAGTGTTTGTAGTGCTATCGTAGGTAGCTGGTAAGTTGACGTTAAACGCAGCTGTGGTTCTATCGGCTAATTTTAAATTACTTAAAGAAACCTGTAATTTTATTTCAGTGGTAGCAATAGGATCAGATTTGCCCGTGTTTATAGATAGATTAGTCAATTTGCTAGTGTCAAGCTTGCCATAGTCATCAACAATATAGCCTGTTAGTTTGTCACCGAAACTGTTAACTATATAATTGTTCGAATCTACAGAGAACTGACTATTTCGGGTGTAACTGATACCATTGCCACCATCTAATCTAAATAAACTATTACCAGAAATAGCCATATCCAGCGGATTTGTTGATGATATTATGTTGCCTTGAGTAAACGCTTGGGTAACGCCTGCTGCTTCACTACTGCCACCACTTGCTTTTTTTAATAATTCAGAAAAACTTGCTTGTTTATATCCTGAGGTATTTACATTGGCAATATTGTTGCCGATGACATTTAGACTGGTAGCGGCATTATTTAATGCCTCAGAATTAATTGTGATTCCCATAATAATACCTGCTCTTAAATAATAGTTAAATAACTTGACGTATGTCCGCTAAGGCTACATTGCCCAGCTTACTTACATTTGCTTGCACTTGGCCGCCAGAAATAGAAACACTTTGGACTATTCCAGCAGATAAGGCAGTGGTTGATACGGGGGCGCCTTGATTAGACGCGGCTATATCATATGTATAAGCACCATCAGTAGCGATCGCACCTGCATTAGTCTGGCCATTCCAGCTAATGTTTTGAATGCCAGCAGCTTTCGAGCCTAAATTGAGCGTGCTTATAATGTTGCCGTTGTTGTCACTTATATTAACTACTACATTATCTGCACTATTTGATAAATCCATTGCCATTTGGCTTTTTCCGCCATTAAGCTCAAATTTGTTGCTAGTTACCATGACTTGATGGCCAATAAGGGCCGTAGCTTGCATAGAATTGCTAATTTGTTGATTGCTGGATAGTCCGGTTAGAGTGGTATTCATCTTATTAATGCCCGAAACCATATTCAATTGTGCCATCTGTGCGGCCATTTGATTATTATCCATTGGGTTGGTTGGGTCTTGATTTTTCATTTGTGCTATTAATAGCGTCATGAAATCAGCTTGATCTTTAGAGACGGATGCTTCTGCTGGAGTCGATGTATTTGTTAGGGTGTTACTAGAGGGGGTAGTAACACTATTTATTGTTGTTGACATAGTGATTCCTTAGGTTATTGGCCAAGTGTTAATGTTTTAATTAACATCGATTTTGCTATATTCATGCTATCAACATTATTCTGATAAGATCTTGAGGCAGACATCATATTTACCATCTCTTCTGCAATGTTGACATTAGGCATAGAGACATAGCCTAATTCATCAGCTTGAGGATGTGCTGGGTTATAGATTTTCTTTAGCGGGGAATTGTCTTCAAGTACGCGTGAGACTTTGACCCCGGATGCGGATGCTGAGCTTCCAACGGGTACGGTCATAAATTCAACCATTTTGGCACGGTAAGCTGTGCCATCAGTAGTCACTGTACTGTCTGCGTTAGCGATATTACTTGCTACAGCATTTAATCTCTGGCTTTGTGCTGTCATGCCAGATCCAGCTATATCGAATATATTGAGTAGTGACATTGTTAAGATCCTTGTAAAACTAATGTTAAGTTTTTAATTTCGTTGTTCTCGAAAGTAATTGCTGACTCATAGCGCAAGGCATTTTCTGTAAACGCTGCGCGCTCTACATCAATATCAACCGTATTTCCGTCTTGGCTGTTTTGTTCGCTTTTACGCAAAACAGCAAATTTATCCGCAGACAAGCTTCCAGCATCAAGATGCAGAGGATTAAATTCGACCCTTTCTACCGATGTGGGTGTCGATGAGGCGTTCATAGCTAGCATCATTGCAGACTTGAAATCAAAATCACGAGCTTTGTAATTAGGCGTATCTGAATTTGCAATATTTGTAGCCAATATCTGTTGCCGTTGGCTAGTCAAGCGAAGCGCATTTTCATAGAAGCCAAGCGAACTATCCAGTTTGATCGTCATATCGTACTCACTTAGATAATGATAAATATAGCAGTATTAATATTTATAATATTAATAATAAAATTTTTTAATAATTTATAACATAAGTTAGTTATCCATTCAATAAGTAATATGAATATGATAAAAATTTAAATTTAAATTTAAGTGATAATATTACCAATATAAATTTCTGTTAGAGCATAATTTGGCGTTATTAGATGTGGTCTAAAATAGTGACGAGTTTGTTGGGTGCAGAGATTTTATTTTCTTAAGTTAAGTAATTTTAAAGATTTTTTCTTAAGATTTATGAGTCACAGTGTGGCGGTTCTGGTACATGAAAATGAGTCTATTTTTATGTTAGGACTTATCACTTTTAATGGTTAGTGTGGTTTCCATTTGGAAGTTTGTATTAGAAAAATCATCTATGTCGCTGAATAGTTGGTGTAGAAACATCGCAACTGCTCTTTTTTAAAGTAGTTTCGTTTGCTTATTTATATGCATTCAGATTTTTTAATGGGGGGTGATTCATATCCTTCTTTGAGTGTCGAACTCAGGTTAATTATGCTAAAAACATCTGAAAATACACTGGATCCAGACGATTGGCCTAGTTTTCGTAAGCAAGGCCACGACATGCTAGATGATATGTTTAATTACCTTGAGCAATTACGAGAGCAACCCGTTTGGCAAGGTTTATCACCCGAACAGCGTGAGACTTTTCAGCAACCGCTGTCCAGTGCGCCTATCGATCTTGCTGAAGCGCATGCTACTTTCATGAAAACCATAGTGCCTTATGCAGTAGGGAATGCTCATCCAGGCTTTATGGGCTGGGTTCATGGTGGAGGAGCGCCGGTAGGTATGTTGGCAGAAATGTTAGCGGCCTTCTTAAATGCGAATGTCGGTGGTCGAGATCAAGCACCTATTGAGCTTGAAAAACAATTGCTGCAATGGATTAAAGAGCTATTTTCTTTTCCAGAAACAGCCAATGGCCTTTTTGTAACCGGCACCTCTATGGCTAATCTTATTAGCGTATTGATTGCCCGTACTGTCTACTTAGGGAAAGCTATTCGAAAAGAAGGCTTAGTTAATTCAGCTTTACAATTGGTTGCTTATACTTCGGCAAGTGCTCACGTTAGTATTGCTCAGGCTATGGAAATAGCGGGTATTGGCAGTAATTTCTTGCGAATGATTCCAGTTAATGAAAACTACCAAATGGATGTTGAGGCGCTAGCTAAAGCTATTCGTTCTGACAAAAAATCTGGGCTTACACCTTTTTTTATTGCTGCAACCGTAGGCACGGTTGATGTTGGCGCTATTGATCCTTTGTCGGCAATTGCAGAACTTGCTCAACTTGAGAACCTTTGGTTTCACGTTGATGGTGCTTTCGGTGCTTTAGCCATATTAGCACCCGATCTTGCACCTCGTTTGCAAGGCATAGAGCGTGCCGATTCTATCGCTTTCGATTTTCATAAATGGGGACAGGTTCCTTATGATGCTGGATTTATTCTGGTCAGAAACGGCGAATATCAACTCGATACCTTTGCGAGTTCAGTCGCCTATCTAAGCCGAGAAACGCGAGGTCTATCGGCAGGTTCTCCGTGGCCATGTGACTTAGGCCCTGAGCTGTCACGAGGCTTTAGGGCCCTTAAAACGTGGTTTACTATAAAAGTCTATGGCTCTGAAAAGTTGGGGCAGGTTATCTCAAATACCTGTGCTCTAGCCCATTATTTAAAGCAACTCATAGAGCTTAACCCACAATTAGAGCTTTTAGCACCTGTTGAGCTCAATGTGGTTTGCTTTCGTTACCGATGTTTAAGTCCTAATTTTGTTAATGCAGAAATTGTCATTGCTTTGCAAGAATCCGGCATTGTGGCGCCGTCGACTACCACTCTGCATGGTCAACTGGCTATTCGTGCGGCCATTGTTAATCATCGGACCACGACCAGAGATATTGATGCCTTAATCGAAGCTACATTAGTCTTCGGAGAAGCCATAGAAAACACTTTAAAGCCATCATTGTCACAGGAAAAAAAATGAGCGAGATCGCCGCTATTAAAGCAAAAAAAGCGCCGTTAATTGGCTTTGCTAAACTTATGCGTATGGCTCTTTCTGGAGTGGATTTAGCGCCCTTAGGCGCACAATTAATTGCAGATGTAGAAACTGATACTAGCTCTCACTCCCTAATGGATTTGGCTATGGTTTTGCTATTACGAGGTAACCGTGATCTAGCTCTTCATACCCAATCCGAAGCAATAGCCTGTCAACAAGTTTATACCCAACCTACAACCAGTCCATCTATCGCTCTTCGTGTATGTGCCATTATGGGTGCAGGTGATCTCATGGCAAATTCGCCAATAGAATTCCTCTTAGAAGATTCAGACGTTTTACTGCATCTAGTTTATGTGACTGAAGATAGACCTTTTCCAGCACTAGCTGAGTTTCCTGAGCATGATGTGTTATTTGTGGCGATTGCTCAGTCGGATCAGAATATGTCATTGTTGCAAGCCATTGCTGCTGCCATTATTAATTGGCCTAAGCCAGTACTCAATATGCCAGACCGCATCGCTCTATTATCGCGTAATCAAGCCTGCGAATGTCTACAAGATATTCCTGGTCTCAGTATGCCCAGCACTGTGCGTTTAGATAGGCGACAGTTAGAGAAAATAGCTAATCAGGAGTTAGCACTTGAACAGGTTCTTGTTGACGGGATTTACCCTATTATTGTGCGTCCCATTGATTCTCATGCCGGACAGGGCCTAGATAAAATAGATGATGCTGTCGCTCTGCAATATTATTTGCAAGAGTATGCAAACGGTGAGTTCTATATTTCACGGTTTATCGATTATCGAGGGCAAGACGGTCTATTTAGAAAATATCGTATCGTATTAATAGACGGGCAGCCATTTCTTTGTCATTTAGCTATCTCTGAACATTGGATGATTCATTACCTTAATGCAGGTATGGCCGAAAGTGCCGAAAAGCGTGCGGAAGAGGCTGCCGTTATGGTGGCTTTCGACACTCATTTTGCACTTCGACATGCGCATGCTTTTTCGGATATTAATGAGCGGATTGGGTTGGATTATTTAGGTATAGATTGCGGCGAAACGTCTGATGGTCAGTTACTTATTTTTGAAGTAGATAGTTGTATGGCTGTACACACACTTGATTCGGTAGATCTATTTCCTTACAAGCAAACACAAATGCTTAAAGTATTTAAAGCTTTTCGACATATGTTGCTTAACGCTATCCCTCATTAATTATGAAAACCAACTACTCACATTCTGAAGATATGACTTATATCCCACAAGGAATGCTATCGGATACTGCTCAATATTTAACGAAAGGAGGAGATGCGCGCATAGTTTTAGATGCAGTCAGTGGCATTAATCAATACGGTTGTCGGCCTTTTCCTGATCCTGATATGTTAGCTTATGGCTCATCTACAGCCTCTATTATTTCTACTCAAGGTTATCACTGCGCAGACCAGTTACGACAACGATTAGTAGAGGCTCTTAAAACAGAATCGGCATCAATAATCTATAGTTATGAAATAAAACGTATTAGTGAAGAGCTCATACAGCTATGCGATCTTCCAGAAACAACTGGCGTGATATTTTCAGCTTCAGGCACTGATATTCATAGTCTAGTTTCCCATTATGTTGGTCGTGAAAACAATTTAGCACCAAGAATAATCATGATCGAAGCCAACGAAACTGGAAAAGGAGTCAGTGCGGCATTAAGAAGTGGTAACCATTATGAGCTAAACGGTGTAATACCTGTGAAGGTCCGTTTAGACGATGGTGAACTTAGATCAATAACAGCTATTGATGAAGAAGTTGAAGCTCTGGTCACTGAGGCCATCGCTACAAATCGACGGGTATTACTCATAGTAACGGATCAATCAAAGACTGGATTGATTACGCCGAGTCTTAGTTGCGTTTTAGATCTCCACCAACGATATAAAGATAAAATTGATGTGCTCATTGATGCTTGTCAATTTCGTGTAGCGCCCCCAACATTACATGCTTATCTTGATTTAGGTTTTATGGTTGCATTAACGGGATCAAAGTTTCTAACAGGCCCCTCTTTTTCTGGAGCTATACTCTTTAAATCAGCATTGAGCAGGGAGTTAGAAGCGGCCAACAAGACTTTAAACAATAACTCATCTCAAGCAGCTAACATTGGCTTGCTATTGCGTTGGGAAGTCGCGCTACAAGAACTCAAAGCATTCCGCGCTCTAGCACAAGAAGATATCATTAAAATTATTAATGATTTTACTTTAGCTATACAGCAACGATTACAACAAGATGTTTTTTTTGAGCCCTTACCTGTACCCAAAATAGACCGTAGTCCAATGATAGTGGAGCATAGCTGGGATCAACTTCAGACTATTTTTCCATTCTTGCTTTATCATGCTAATTCTGAAAGAACGCCACTAAGTGCGGAAGAAACCTTGGTGGTTTATAAGCAGCTCTCCATTTCTATCAACAACGAGTGTTTTAATTTACAAGATCGTCATAAAGCTATTGCAGCTCTCCGTTGTCAAGCGGGGCAGCCGGTCGCATGTGGGAAACGAAATGGTTTAGATATTAGCGCCTTACGCTTATGTATCAGTACCCGGCACATTGTAACGGCTAACTTAGAAGAAAATAGTTGTCAGTCGATTATTGAATCTGCACTATTTGTATTGGATAAGATTGCATTACTAATTCAGTTATTACCTGCATTCAAAGTATAATTTTAAAACAACATATGAAACATAAGCTTTAATTTCTTTTTCCTCTTGACCTATTGTTTATAATATTTCTTACATTCATTTCACTAAGTGCAATCGATATTAGACGGAATTGAAAATGGCTTGTTTAGCCTGCTCATATTCAGAGCGGGACATCTTTTGATGAGATTTGTGAAATACTAAATGAGCGGACTTTAGCTCAAAGAACAATGCTAGTCATTAACAGATTTCAGTTTGTGTTTTTTAAGGTTTCATCTGATAGCAAAGTTAGATTGATATCGATACACAAGAAGCTAGCCCAATCACGCTAAAGTTTAACGTTATTGGGCTAGCTTCCTGCTGCCGGTGTTTGGCTTTACGACGATATTGGTTTTTATCAGCATAGACTTGCGCCTTATTAAACTGATGTGCGAACTTGGCTACGGGGTTTTGTATAAGAATACAATCTATTTTGTTTGGATTACTACGTTTTTTCATGGTTTACCTCTTATAATAGTC
>CAMDOP010000008.1 GCA_945903675.1 Crenothrix polyspora | reverse complement strand
GTATTAGTTTTGATTGATCCAGCCATTTTGTATAGCGACCTCTAAGAAAGCGGTGACATCATTAGTAAGGCCTGCGGTTGCAAATTTTTGCTCTAAGTCGCTGACAATTTGAGCAACCGTGCGCGTGCCGTCACAGAGTTTAAGAATTTCGGCTGAACTTTGATTAAGCTCCACCATGCCTTCTGGATAAAGAATTACCTGCTTTTGCTGGGCTTCTTCCCATTGCAGGCGATGAGTACGAGAAAAATGTATAGGCTGATCTAAATCTAAGGGCATTTTAGTATGAGGGTTATTAGGCTAATCATTATTCATAAATAACGCAGCCGCTTGCTGTACCTTCGTCAATTAGCATGAGTCACTCATAATAATCGCAACAAGGATAAAAGCCAAACTAAGTAGCATACCGTCCGTTTCTAACACAGTATTCACCACCTAACTGACAGGGTATGAAATGATAGCAATACTAAATGCCCTGAGTCCACAACAACCGCCTCGATTTTAAAGAATAAAAGCACCACATATTACCTGTGCTTAATATTTCAATGGCTGTTATCAATAAATCCCTCCTTGACCTACTTTGGAGTAAACCGCCGCTATTGTTGAGCCCAATTTCTCTACTTTGGAGTACGCTGCCGCTACTGTTGAGCCAAACTTCTCTACTTTGAAGTACGCCGCTACTACTGTTGAGCCCAACGCTTCTACTTTGAAGTACTCCACTACTACTATTGAGCCCAATTTCTCTACTTTGAAGTACGTCGCGGTTACTATTCAGCCCAACTTTTCTGCTTTAGAGTACACCAGACATATTGTTAAGAAGATTGCGCTCCCTATAAAGCTGAAACTTCTTAGTTAGAATAAGCAATGAAGTATAGACGCTAAATTTTTATAACGCTATGATAAACAGCAAGTTAACTCCATACCCTCCACAGCAGTATTATCTTGAAAAAATATAAAGCAAAGACCTACTGTACATCAAAGTAGCCTTAGCTTTAATTCTTACTAATAAGTGATGTTACGCAGTAACGACGTATTATTCTCGTTTGCCGCGCCGAGCACCGCAGGTTTTGTCGGGATTAGCCCGAAGGGGTGCGGCATGGATGCCGCACGTCGGTAGGAGGGCAGGAAGCCCTCTCTACCGACCCCCGACAAAACCGAGGAGCGCAGGAAGCAGCGGCGATCGAGCCGCCTTTTCTTTGGATACTTTCTTTTGGCGGAGCAAAAGAAAGTATCTCACCTTCGGGTGCGATAACCCGATTAACACATCGTCGCGATAGCGATCTCATTATTTGTTTTTTTATAAACCGCTGAATGGCTGCGTAACATCAGCTAATAACAAAATAACATTAACGAAACCAGAAGTTTACACAGGGCGTAAATTTAATTGCTTGAAAACCACACAAAACACCCTTATATCAGTCATAACTTATTATTTAGCTAAAGGTGAACACCATGCGTATGGATAAATTAACTAGCAAGTTTCAATCAGCACTGGCAGATGCACAAAGCCTAGCATTAGGAAAAGACCACCAATTTATTGAACCCGCTCATTTAATGATTGCCTTACTCGACCAAGAAGGCGGCAGTATTAAACCTTTGCTGGCTCAGATGGGCCTTAATACCCAATTATTGCGTACCGAATTAATTCAAGAATTAGGACGTATCGCCACAGTAAGTGGTTCTGGTGGTGATGTACAAATCTCTAACGAACTCACAAGGCTCCTTAATTTAACCGACAAAATAGCGCAAAAACGTCTGGATAAATTCATTTCTAGTGAATTATTTTTACAAGCAGCTTGCGAAGAAAAAGGTTTTTTAAATACCTTGCTGAAAAAATCAGGTATCGACACCAAAAAGGTCGAAGCTGCTATTGAACAAATGCGCGGCGGTGATTCCGTTGATAATGCCAATGCTGAAGATCAACGCCAAGCCCTCAATAAATACACCATCAACCTGACCGAACGTGCCGAGCAAGGCAAGTTGGACCCTGTTATTGGTCGAGATGATGAAATTCGTCGCACCATTCAAGTATTACAACGCCGCACTAAAAACAACCCTGTATTAATCGGTGAACCTGGCGTCGGCAAGACCGCTATTGTTGAAGGCCTAGCGCAACGCATCGTTAATGGCGAAGTACCCGAAGGCATCAAAGGCAAACAAGTATTGTCCTTAGATATGGCCGCCTTAATAGCCGGCGCTAAATTTCGTGGTGAGTTTGAAGAGCGTTTAAAAGCGGTGCTCAGTGATCTTGCTAAACAAGAAGGTCAAGTCATTCTCTTTATTGACGAATTGCATACCATGGTCGGGGCCGGTAAAGCCGAAGGCGCTATGGATGCTGGCAATATGTTAAAGCCTGCCTTAGCTCGTGGTGAATTGCATTGTGTGGGCGCCACCACGCTAGATGAATACCGTAAGTATGTAGAAAAAGATGCCGCCTTAGAGCGTCGCTTTCAAAAAGTATTAGTCGATGAGCCCTCGGTTGAAGATACCGTCGCGATCTTACGGGGCTTAAAAGAAAAATATGAAGTACATCATGGCGTCAGCATTACCGATCCCGCCATTGTTGCTGCGGCAAGCTTATCGTACCGTTATATTGCTGATCGTCAGTTACCTGATAAAGCCATCGACTTAATTGATGAAGCGGCTAGTCGTATACGTATGGAAATCGACTCCAAACCAGAAGAAATGGATAAGCTATATCGCCGTTTGATTCAATTAAAAATTGAACAAGTGGCCTTAAAGAAAGAAAAAGACGCAGCCTCTAAAAAACGCTTAGAAATACTGGAAGACGAAATCGCTGAATTAGAAAAAGAATATTCTGATTTGGAAGAAATCTGGAAAGCAGAAAAGGCTTCTTTGCAAGGTTCAGCCTTAATCAAAGAAAAATTGGAACATGCGCGCACCGACCTTGAGGCTGCCAGCCGTACTAATGATTTAGGTAAAATGTCTGAATTACAATACGGCATTATTCCTGCCCTAGAAAAACAATTGGAACAGGCCTCTTCGGGTGAAGATCAAAAAATGACGTTATTGCGCAATAAAGTCACCGAAGAAGAAATTGCCGAAGTAGTCTCTAAATGGACCGGTATTCCGGTATCAAAAATGATGGAAGGCGAGCGCGATAAATTGCTGCGTATGGAAGAGCATTTAAGTCAGCGAGTCATCGGTCAAGATGAAGCTCTTAAAGCCGTCAGTAACGCCATACGTCGCTCCAGAGCCGGGCTTTCTGACCCCAATCGCCCTAATGGTTCCTTTTTGTTCTTAGGCCCTACAGGTGTCGGTAAAACAGAACTCTGCAAAGCTTTAGCGGAATTCATGTTTGATACCACTGATGCCATGGTCCGTATTGATATGTCAGAGTTTATGGAGAAACATTCAGTGGCCCGTCTAATCGGTGCACCTCCCGGCTATGTCGGCTATGAAGAAGGAGGATACTTAACCGAACTGGTTAGACGTAAACCCTATTCGGTCATTCTGATGGATGAAATAGAAAAAGCGCATCCTGATGTTTTTAATGTCTTGCTACAAGTCTTGGACGATGGTCGCTTAACTGATGGCCAAGGCCGCACCGTAGACTTTAGAAATACCGTGATCGTCATGACCTCAAACTTAGGTTCTGACATTATTCAAGAACTGTCTGGAGAAACGCTTTATCCGGTGATGAAAGCTGCGGTTATGGAAAAAGTGAGTCAACATTTTCGACCTGAGTTTATCAATCGTATTGATGAGTCTGTGGTATTCCATCCTTTAGGGCGTGAACATATCAGAGCGATTTCTGCCATACAAATTGAGTTCTTACGTCATCGTTTACTCGATAGAGACATTGCTTTTGAGATCACCGATGCCGCTTTGGATTTATTAGGTGAAGCGGGCTTTGACCCTGTTTATGGAGCTAGACCCATGAAACGCGCCATACAGCAGCAATTAGAAAACCCACTGGCACAAGAAATACTGTCGGGTTATTTTGCCGCGGGTGACACCATCAAAGTTGATGCTGATGAGAAGGGCTTAAAATTTTCTAAGGCTTAACTGACGTTACGCAGTAACATCGTTTTGCTCTCGTTTGCCGCGACTAGCACCGCAGGTTTTGTCGGGACTAGCCCGAAGGGGCGAGGCATGGATGCCGCGCGTTGGTAGGAGGGCAGGAAGCAGCGGCAATCGAGTCGCCTTTTCTTTAGATACTTTCTTGGCGGCATTCCCACGCATAGCATGGGAACGAGAAAAGTATCTCGCCCTCGGGTGCGATAACCCGATTGAATAAATCGTCGCGATAGCGATGTCATTATTTGTTTTTTATAAATCGCTGTATGGCTGCGTAACATCAGGGCTTAAGCTTAGCTAATGCCTTAAAAAACCAAGCCTTCTTGAGATTGGGCTGCTTGCTTTTCGAAAGCCAATATTATCAGCAATCAATGTTGGGTTAACGATAGAGCCGTTAGCCCAAGCTACTAAAGATTACTTAAAATCTATAGTATTAAAGCGCTCTGCATTAGAATAGCCTTACTCAATTTCAACTATTGTCATAAAGAGGTAATGGTCTCTTTGTTACAATAGCTTTTTTATCTATTCATTAATCATTATGTCTAATTTTAATATTCTCGTCGTCGAAGATGAAGACGCTATCAGAGGCATGTTAATGATGGTCCTCGAACAGGCAGGCTTTATGCCAATAGCCGCTGCTGATGCCGAGGATGCTCAAAAAATACTCGATGATAAACTCCCAGATTTAATTTTGCTAGATTGGATGTTGCCAGGCATGAGCGGTGCTGAATGGGCAAGACGCTTAAAAAAAGAAGCGCTGTATCAAGAAGTTCCTATTATTCTATTAACCGCTAGAGGTGAAGAAGAAGATAAGGTCAGAGGCCTTGAAATAGGTGCGGATGATTACATGACCAAACCTTTTTCACCTAAAGAACTCGTTGCTCGCATACGCGCGGTATTACGTCGCAGTGGTAAAACCCAAGGACAGCCTCAAATTGTCATGGGTGATTTAATACTAGATACTGAGCAACATCGTCTTTCTATCAATGATAAGCCTGTAGACGTAAGCCCTACCGAATTTCGTCTAATGCACTTTTTTATGACACACCCTAATAAAGTCTACAGTCGTTCGCAATTATTGGATCAGGTATGGGGACGTAGTGTTTATATAGAAGAACGGACTATTGATGTTCATATACGCCGCCTTAGAAAAATTCTAGAAGAATTTGGTCGTGAAGATATCGTGCAAACGGTGCGAGGCTTTGGCTATCGGTTTTCTTTAGTGGACTAAGCAGCATGGGAATCTGGGGAAAAGAGATCAAAACTATTCTTTTGTTTCTCTTAATGATTACTATCGTTGGCGGCTTCACAGGATTGTTCTGGCCACTCATGTTTTTACTGCTAGTAGCCATTATTGCTAGACAAGTTGTGCAAATTAGTCGATTTGAAGCCTGGATTAGTCGAGGCGGCAGCAAAACATATCCTAACTCTGTCGGTATATGGGAAGATCTTTATTACCATGTTTACCGCATTAAAAAAAATGAAAAGCGCCGTAAAAAGAAGTTAAGCCAGATGATTGACCAGTTTCGTCAATCCACGGAAGCACTGCCTGATGCGGCTGTGGTACTTGGCATTAATAATGAAATTGATTGGTCAAATAAGGCGGCCAGAAAAGTCTTTGGCCTACAAGTTTCAGACAAAGGTCAACGCATACCTAATCTTATTCGTTACCCTGAATTTATTCGCTATCTAAAAGCTAATAATTACCAAACATCTGTTGTTATACCGTCACCCGTCGATCAAAATATTACTTTAGAAGTCCGTATTGTGCCCTATGGTGCAGGCTTACGCCTATTACTGGCACAAGATATCACGCAGTTAAAAAAAATGGAGCGTACACGTAAGGATTTTGTGGCTAATGTCTCACACGAACTTAGAACACCCTTAACGGTATTAAAAGGTTATTTAGAAACTCTGCAAGATTTAGATGATGGCCAGTCACTACTACTCACTAACTCATTTTTGCAAATGCAAGGTCAGACAGAGCGCATGCAACATCTGGTAGATGATTTGTTATTACTGACTCGCTTAGAAACTCAACAGAAGAAACTACACTGCGTGGATATACCGGCGCTATTAAGTCAGATCTGCAAAGAAGGTGATGACTTAGAAGACCCGAGTAGACGCATAGAATTAACCCTAGAATCCTCCGCCCATATTATGGGCGATGAACAAGAACTACGTAGCGCCTTCACTAATTTACTGGGTAATGCGCTTAAATATTCACCGGAAGACTCTCTTGTAAAATTACACTGGTATCAAGATGCTAATAGCATCGTGCTAGCCATTACTGACAAAGGTGAAGGCATTTCTAAATCCGATATTTCACGCGTCACTGAGCGCTTTTATCGCAGCGAAGTCAAACGGGTTAAAAAAGTAAACGGTACGGGGCTAGGCTTAGCCATCGTTAAGCATGTATTAATGCGTCACGATGCTCATTTAACAATTAAGAGTGAACTAGGTAATGGTAGTTGTTTCAGCTGCCATTTTCCAATGAGTTGCATTTGTGAATAAAAACTGCCAATTTAAGACTATTCACTTTTAGACAGAGCTCTCCTGGGTGCAGACAAAGGACTCAGGGCGAAAGGCGAAATCATGTAGAGAGGATAAGCAGTTATAAACCTTCCCAAGGTGTATATAAGCCTTCAACATTAACGCCAAACATATCTAGCACCCGACCCACCGTTTCGTTGACCATCGCCGTTAATGAATCGGTTTTGCTATAAAAAGCTGGCATAGGCGGAAACATAATGCCGCCCATTTCAGTGACACTGGCCATATTTCTAATATGTATTAGATTCAACGGTGTTTCTCTAGGCATCATCACCAAGCGCCGACGCTCCTTTAAAACCACATCGGCAGAGCGTGAAATTAAATTATCACCAAAACCATGCGCGACAGCTGCCAGTGTCTTCATAGAACAGGGGGCAATAATCATACCCTCGGTTTTAAAGCCGCCACTAGAAATACTGGCCGCAATATCATTAATGCCGTGAGTCACATCGGCCAAAGCCATTAACTCAGCACGCTTCATATCCATTTCATGCTTTAAGTTAACCACACCTGCAGAAGAAATAATTAAATGCGTTTCCCATTCGGGCTGTGCTTGAAGCACCTGTAACATACGTACACCATAAATGGCTCCGGTTGCGCCAGTCATAGCAATAATTAAACGTTTTTTTGGAAGCATGAGTAAGAAAAAGTTAAAAGCGAAAGAATCTGTTTAAAAAACTGGAGTGCCATCATGGCTGATGACTTAAACAACGCCTAATGCCGCTGTACTCCAGTAGGGTAAACTTTAAAGAAGTTTGCGTAGGTCGGGTTAGGCGCTAGCCGTAACCCGACACACTACGTCACAATGTTGGGTTACGCTGTTGCTAACCCGACCTACACCTTAACTCTATAAACTGGTCCGTTGCCGACACCAAGGCATCGATCATGTCCGCACCTTGGGCAATATGCCCAGCATTCGGTAATATTTGGTACTGTGCCTGCGGCAACGCTAACTGTAACCGCATACCGGCTTCTATGGGACACACTAAATCCTGACGACCATGAATGATAACCGTGTTGATGGCTGATAATAGCACACAGTTTTCTAAAATCTGATTTTCTTTAATAAAGTAATGCTGCTGGGCATAGTGCAATTCCATACGCGCTTGTTTAACCATTTTCTCGGTCACATGCTCGTTTTGGTCGCAGGCTTGATAAGCGTTACCTAAAGCAACTTGCGCGCCCCAGGCCATCCATTCTTTAGCGGCGCGTCTTTTCGCCAATTCATCTGCACCCCACAACGCATCATATAAGGCTTGCGTAGGCTGAGCTCTGGCAGACTCAGGCAAACTATCGATCAGTTTTTGCCATTGTTCTGGATAAATACGATTTGCGCCGTCTTGGGCAAACCAATCTAAGTCCGCTTGTCTGGCCAAAAACACTGCACGTACGATGAGGCCGGCAACCTGCTCAGTATGCTGCTGGGCATAAAGCAATGCCAGCGCTGCGCCCCAAGAGCCTCCAAAGACTAACCATTGCTCGATAGCTAAAGTTTGTCTGATGCTTTCCATATCGGCGATTAAATCTTGAGTGGTATTGTGTTCCAATTCACCAAAAGGCAAAGACTGACCACAACCACGCTGATCAAAAAGAATAATCTGATAATACTCAGGATTAAAAAAGCGCCGATGATCGGGTTTAGTGCCAGAACAAGGGCCACCATGTAAGAAGATGACCGGAAAACCTTCAGGATTACCACTGAGCTCGACATACACTTGATGCTGGCTGCCGGTTTCTAAAAAGAAATGATGGTAAGGGGCTAGTTCAGGATAGAGAGTTTTCATTATTTATTCGGATTAAGCGGTCTAATAACGGATACGACCTTGAATCTAGTCAGCGATGTTTACAGCTCTTCGGCGCGTTCCTAAACGGAGCTTACACCTTATCTGTGAGTTTGGAGTAAAACAGCTTCAGCTGTTTTAAAAAGCAATAGCTGAAGCTATTGCACTCCAAGTATTTACCGTTTTCCAATGCCGGTCGGGGTTTGCAAACCCGACCGAAACGTTTAGATTTCGATAACTTCGAAACGTGAGTAAGTAAAATAACTTAATAATCAGCCGTCACTTTATGTTCAACAGTTTTTCTATGTTTTGAAAAACTTGGGCTTGCTCTAGCGCATGTCCTTTTCTAATATCTTCTTCACCCATAGCCAGCAACTTAAGCAAGCCTATGCTGTTTCTCATATTTTCGTAACTTTCAGCATCTTGCAAGCCGACCTTAGGCCCACTATCCTGAGAAATGCTCATAACGATGTGTATGGTCTTTTTATAGAACTAAATGAGGAGCCATCATAAGACCTTGTTAACAAGCCTGTAAAGTTAAAAAGTGGATTAATGGCTAGCACTAGCATTTTTTAGGCAAAAAAAGGGAGAGCTTAACGCCCCCCCAATGCCGGTCGTGGCTTGCAACCCCGACCTAAACGTTTAGATGCTTCGATAACGTCGAAACGTTAGTAACGGGGTTATAAACCTCGTCACGCTTTGCTTTGCTATACAAACTGTAAAGTTAAAATGTTTATTGATGACTAGAATTCACATTATTTTAGGCAAAAAGAAGGGAGAGCTTAACGCCCTCCCTTCTTTACTCGCTTAAGTTTTTAAGTGTCGTACTTAGAAACCAAAACCGACTGAACCGCCAGCGGTTAAGCCATTAACGTTAGTACCATCCAATGTACTAAACGCCATGTTGTAACGTACATCAGTACCTACATAAATGCTTTTCCAGATATTGTAATCAACACCAGCACCAAAATGCATGGCTGGCATTAATTCTGTAATAGTATTAGCTTGGCTAGGTGGGCTGATGACATTTAAGGTAAAGCCAGCTGGAATAATCCAAGGTCTGAGCTTGCTACCTTCAAAGAATTTGATCTTAGGAGCCGCAGTAATTCTGAACATACTTTGACTTGCTGATGAAGTAGGTAAAGTAGCACTCGCTAAAGTAGGAGTTAAACCAGATGTAAATGTGCCTAAATCAACATAATTTAGATCTAATTCGCCCAACAATTCAGTACCTTTCATCAAGCCAAACATATTATCAGTCAAGCTAAAGTCAATACCCGCACCGAAATTCCAACCAGCACTTTGTCCTTTGGTTGTACCGAGAAGTTGACCTACACCATTAGCGTTATTAGTTGTAGCCACTAGAGAAGAATCATTATCCGCGTAACCACCACGGAAATAAATCATATGGTTTTTAGCTTTGCTAGCTTGCTTAGCTGAAGTCGCTTCAACAGTAGCTACTCTAGCATCTAAATCTTGTACTTTTTGTGCATCAGCGCTAGCAGCTGGAGCAGTAGTGTGTGCTTGGCCTCTTAACGCAGCCACTTCGTCTTGCATAGCACGTAATTGAGCTTCTAACATATCAATTTTGCTAGGTGCAGCATAAACCGCTTTAGCCGCTGCTTTTTGCTTAGCAACTTTATGCTTAGCAGCTTTCGGTGCAGCAGCATCATCAGCAACTACCGCAGTAGAAACTAAAGCACCTGCCATCGTCAATGTGGCTAGGGCGATACCTAGGCTTAATTTATTTTTATTATTTGTCATGTGTTTCCCTCGTAAAGGCTTATGTTACAAAAAATTTGTTTAAATACAACAAATCCGATTTCACGGCAAAGATCATAGCAGCAAATATCTCCCCATACAAGCTTTAATGCTATTTTTAGCTAAATAAATAAACCTTATATATCAACAAGTAAGAGGGTTTAATTTATTATGTGACTAAAACATTACACCCTTGTTAGCCAAAAACAACAACATTTATTCAGTAATTTACTTTACAACGACTATTAACGTAGCGCCAGCGCAACTCGCAACTAAAGATGCATAAACACAAATTGTTACTATTTCGCGGTATACTTTATCATCGGTGAAATCATAAACACCCTTAACTAGACTCAATGCAACTTGGATTGCCTGTTTTGCAGCCCAACATTCTCGACTGACCTCTTGCTGATTCATGACTCACACTACAGATATTACTTTAATCGGAGGCGGCGTTATTGGCTTATTAACGGCCAGAGCCTTTGTCAATGCCGGCGCCAGCGTAACGATTATCGACAAAGCCCTGTTAGGACAAGAATCTTCTTGGGCAGGCGGCGGTATTTTATTGCCGCTTTATCCTTGGCGACAAGCTGACGCTATTAGTCAATTAGCCCTACACAGCCTGTCTTTATATCCAAGCCTAGCGACACAATTATTCGCGGATACGAACAAAGACCCAGAATGGACACCCTGTGGCTTATTAATCACTAAAAATCCCGATATTAACGAAGCTATCGCTTGGTGCCGACTTCATGGCATTCGCTTTCAACCAGCTGAAGACACTTTCTTTAAGGACTTAGTTACACAAGCTGAGCAACCCTTGTGGTTACCCGATATTGCTCAAGCCCGCAATCCTCGCTTGGTTAAATCTTTAAAACAAGATTTGCTTAACAAGGGTGTTACCATCCTTGAAAACTGCGAGTTAACTAATATCAAGCAAGTACAAAATACCATTACCCACCTCGAAACCAGCAATGGCGAATACCCTGTTAAGGACGTTATTATTTCTGCAGGCGCTTGGACTGGGCAATTATTTCAAAAGCTATTTCAAGGTTTAATGGCTTCGCCTACTATCGCGCCTGTTAAAGGCCAAATGTTATTATTTGAAACCAAAGCAGGCTTGCTGCCCAACATGGTTCTGGATGGCGATCATTATTTGATTCCTAGACGTGATGGAAAAATCTTAGCCGGCAGTACCGTAGAACACGATGGCTTTAATAAGCTCACCACCGAGACAGCAAGAAACGATTTAACCGACTTTGCCTTAAGCTTATTGCCTGCCCTTAAACACGCGCCACTACTTCATCATTGGGCAGGTTTAAGACCGGGCACTGAATTAGGTATACCTTATATAGACCGACATCCAGATATTCGTAATTTAAGCATTAATGCCGGTCACTTTAGAAATGGGCTAGTCATGGGGCCTGCCTCTGCAGAACTTATGGTCGACTTACTATTAAATCGACCGACTAGTGTAGACCCAGAACCTTATCGCTTAGGTCGATAGCAACCACTAAAGCAGTTGCACTCCAGATATCATCTTAAACTTACTTTACTACGCTATGAACATTTATCCTTTATTACGCCCCCTATTATTTAGCCTTGATCCTGAAACGGCTCATGAAGTCACCCTTAAACTATTAAAAACAACGCATGTTTCTGGACTAGGAAAGCTGATGCTTGCTGATATTCATGACAAACCCGTCACCGTTATGGGGCTTAACTTTAAAAATCCTGTCGGTCTTGCTGCGGGCATGGATAAGAATGGTGACTATATAGAGGCGCTATCGGCCTTAGGTTTTGGCTTTATTGAAATAGGTACGGTGACACCACGACCACAACCTGGCAACCCTAAGCCTCGCTTATTTAGATTGCCTGAACATCAGGCCATTATTAATCGCATGGGTTTTAATAACTTAGGTTTAGATCATTTGTTAAACCAAGTTCTGAAAAGCCACTACAGCGGTATTTTAGGGATTAATATCGGCAAGAATTTTGATACGCCTATGGAACAGGCGGTTGATGATTATTTAATCGGCCTACGTAAGGCTTATAACTCCGCTAGCTACATTACCCTGAATGTTTCATCACCTAACACTAAGAACTTAAGGCAATTACAACAAGGTGATGACTTAAAAAATCTCATCAGTGCCTTAAAAGAAGAGCAACTTAAACTGGAACAAGAACACGGCTTTTATGTACCGTTGGCACTGAAAATTGCACCCGATCTAAGTGATGAGGAAATCAGCCATATTGGCCGGTTACTGCTGGAGTTTTCTATCGATGGAGTTATTGCCACTAACACGACCATCGCTAGAGACAAGATAGCTGGCCACCCTTTTGAAAATGAAGCCGGTGGCTTAAGTGGCGCGCCGGTTAAAGACGCAGCAACCCAGGTGGTGCGTGGTTTAGCAGCGGAATGTCAGGGCAAAGTTCCGATTATTGCTGCCGGAGGTATTTTAAATGCGGAAGATGCGCAAGAAAAATTAGCCGCCGGCGCAAGCTTGGTGCAAGTTTATAGCGGCTTAATTTATAAAGGCCCGCAGTTAATTGCGGATATTGTTAATGCGTTATAAAACAAGTCATTAAGGCCCGTAGGTCGGGTTAGCGGCAGCGTAACCCGACATTTCGCAGTACTCTTTGCGCAGGTTATGACTTACGCCTAAGCCACTATTGTTTTAAACACTTATTCGCCTGCAATAGACATACGCTCTACCAAGATAGAGCCGGTACGCACATTGCCGCGATATTCAACATCACTTCCCACAGAAACAATGTTTTTTAACATATCTTTTAAATTACCCGCGATGGTGATTTCTTCAACCGGATACTGAATCTCACCATTTTCTACCCAGAATCCTGCGGCTCCGCGGGAATAATCACCCGTCACCATATTAACGCCCTGTCCCATCAACTCTGTCACCAATAAACCGGTGCCCAGCTGTTTGAGCATACCTTGAAAATCTAAGACGCCTGAATCTATGGTTAAATTACGCACGCCACCGGCATTACCTGTGCTTTGCAATCCCAACTTACGTGCTGAGTAGGTACTTAAAACATAGCTACGTAAAACACCGGCACTGACGATATCTCTAGCCGTCGTTGCTACGCCTTCGCCATCATAGGCGGCACTGCCTAAGGCACCGATTAAATAGGGTTGCTCGTGTATATGTACAAATTCAGGAAAAACTTGGCTATCGATAGCATCTAATAAAAACGATGATTTACGGTATAAATTACCGCCACTAATCGCACCTATGAATGAAGATAACAATCCGGAAGCTATTTCTGCGCTATACAACACGGGGCATTGCCGAGTACTTAAACTACGTCCGGCTAAACGTCGCACGGCACGTTCAGCGGCTTTGTTACCAATACTGACGGCCGATTCTAACTGTTGAGCATCTCTGGATACGCTATACCAATAATCACGCTGCATACTGTCGCCACGCTGCGCTAAAACTGAACAACTCAAAGAATGTCGTGTTGATTGATAGCCCTGAAGAAAGCCCAAACTATTACCCATCACATGAATACCTTGATGAGTATTCACAGACGCGCCTTCAGAGTTACTGATTTCGGCATGATAAGAGCGCGCAGCATCTTCGCATTCGATAGCGAGTTCAATAGCCGCATCGACACTCACATCCCAAGGATGGTTAAGATCAAGATCAGGAAATTCAGTGGCTAAGCGCTCTTGCTCAGGTAAGCCTGAATATTCATCGGCATTGGTATAGCGGGCAATACTACAGGCTGCACTCACGGCTTCTTTAATAGACGCGGGGGACAAATCAGAGGTACTGGAAGAGCCTTTGTGCTGTCCAAAATAGACCGTGATCCCTAACCCTTGTCCACAATGATGCTCTATGGTTTCTACATCACCCAAACGCGCCGATACCGACAGACCATTCTCTTGGCTTAATCCCGCTTCAGCGGCACTAGCACCTTGACTTTTGGCTTCATCTAATAAGTCTTGGACGATATTTTTTAATCGATTGATTTCTTCTTGGTTTTGCACGGTGCTCTCTAAATTTTAAAGGGTGTATTACGGCTTTTAACAAACATGCCGAGTACCATTATCTTGCGAAAATGCTCCCAACCTGCTGATCTTTTGTCTATTTACTGCGTTCTATCATTCAATTAAGCAACATTGGACTCATAATGCAGTTTTTGTTGCTCTTCAAGTTTTCTGTGAATATTGCTGGGGCTTAATTCCAAACCATTACGCCAACACAGCGCACCCAACTCTAAAAAAAATGTCTTAAAATACTGCTCATCGTTCAAAGGAATAACTAATTCAGTTTGCCTGTCACATACGGCTTGTAAATCATAATCTCCCCATGAATTATCGGAAAAATATAATCGCAAAACTTTCTGCTGACTATACTGCGCTCGGATGATTTTAATCATTGTCAGCTCCTGAAATACGTTGCAACGGTCTTAACTCAATAGCGCACTGCCAATCAGCTAATAATTCTTGTTGATGATCTTTTGCCCATTCTCGTACCAATTTAACAGCTTTATTGGGCAGTGTTCCCGCTATAAGCTCACCGTCTTCAATAGCCATTAAAGCTTGATGCCCTTGATACTCTATGTGAAAGTGCGGAGGGTTATGATCATCGTGGTACATACGAATATAAATCCCAAAGAAATAGGAAATCACGGGCATTTCAGTTCCTTTAATACTCGAGTGTATCTTTATAAATTTAAACGCTGGTTCCGCCCACCGTTAAACCATCAATTTTTAAGGTCGGTTGACCCACACCAACAGGGACACTTTGGCCGTCCTTTCCGCAAGTACCTACGCCACTGTCGAGTTCAAGATCATTTCCGACCATAGATACTTTAGTCAGTACATCAGGGCCATTACCTATCAAAGTGGCGCCTTTTATGGCACGGGTTATTTTGCCATTTTCAATCAAATACGCTTCACTGGCAGAGAAAACAAACTTACCCGAGGTAATATCAACCTGACCTCCAGCAAAGTTCTTAGCGTACAAGCCTTTTTTAACCGAACGAATAATGTCTTCTGGATGATGTTGTCCGGCTAACATATAAGTGTTAGTCATACGAGGCATAGGTAAGCTTGCGTAAGACTCGCGTCGACCATTACCCGTGGATTTAACACCCATTAATCGCGCATTAAGCTTATCTTGCATATAGCCTTTGAGGATACCGTTTTCAATTAATACGGTTTTTTCTGTAGGCGTACCTTCATCATCAATACTCAATGAACCACGTCGTCCTTGTAAAGTACCATCATCAACGACCGTACATAAATCAGAAGCGACTCGCTCACCCACACGACCACTAAAGGCAGACGTGCCTTTGCGATTGAAATCACCTTCTAAACCATGGCCTATGGCTTCATGTAATAAAATACCCGGCCAGCCTGGGCCTAAGACTACCGTCATATTGCCGGCAGGTGCATCTTCTGCCTCAAGATTAACTAAAGCTTGTCTTACTGCTTCCTTACCGTAGTCCAGCGCTCGATCCTGATCGATAAAATAACTGTAATCACTACGACCGCCACCGCCCATACTACCCTGTTCACGATGGCCCTTTTCTTCAACTATCACCGTTACATTCATTCGTACTAAAGGTCGGATGTCTGCCGCTAAAGAACCATCTTGATTAGCAACCAAAATACTTTCATGAGCACTCACCAAACTAACAATGACTTCTTCAATTCGACTATCAAGTTTACGCGTTTCGGTATCAACCCTACGCAATAACTCTATTTTCTGCTGATCGGATAAGGACTTTAACGGATTAGCTATTGGATAATACTGCGGCCAATTTGCTGCCTGCTTGAGACCAACTTGCGCCTCTTGGCCCTGACGAACGATAGACTTAACATTATTAGCCGCTTCCATTAATACCTGCAATTCAATTCGGTCACTATAAGCAAAGCCGGTTTTCTCACCTGATACTGCTCGCACGCCCGCACCTTGCTCGATATTATAGCTACCTTCTTTAATAATACCGCCTTCCATAACCCAAGACTCACTATGGCTGGACTGAAAATAAATATCTGCCGCATCCACGGGGGAGCTCAGTAATCGGCTCATGATTTTTTCTATATCACTATCTTGTATGCCAACGGGCGTTAAAATAGCTTGTTTTACAAGGTTTAATAATTTCATCAGAACATTTAGTTAATTTTAACGATACCGGTTGGCAGATTGCTTTGTGCAAGGATTGTTAATTATTCGCTTTTTGGCGACTACTCGTTTTTTTTCTCTTCATGTTTATCAGATTGTGGCTTATCACTCATCGATTTATAGATCAGTAACAACAGTTTATCCGCATCCTCGGTTGAAGGTGACGATTCGTCTACAGGTGGCGATCCGTCTGCAGCTGACGATCCGTCTGCAGTTGTGTTCTGCTGCTGATTAACCGAGATACTCACTTGAGTCTCTAAGTGTTGCTCAGTAACGGTTAAAACGTAATATTCTTCCTGACGCACTTTCTTCAACATAGCGATGGCTTTGTCAAAAAAACCGCTGTCTTTATCTGCTAAGATTTGAGGATTATAGCTTATAAAATAAAGTCCTTTTTCTTGCTGACGATCAGAGACCTTAAGATAATCTTGTTTTAAAGCATGCCCTAAAGTATTCCATCCTAACTTAAGAGGCTGCCTAATCATCAATAGTGGCGGCGTTGTGCCCGTCATGTAAACATTGGACTCTTCATGCTCTTGCTGCAACTTTGTTTGCCCTAACTTATGCTCGGCTAGCGCTGGCTGTTCAGCTGATTGATGAGTCACAGGTAAAGTAGGTGGACGTTCCAGCATAGCCGTATCTCGATAACGACTTTCTTTTGGAGTCCCACAGGAAACTAAACCTAAGGATAATAGTAAGATTTTGACTATGACTTTCATATTATTCACAAAAAAAACGACGATGATTTAAAACAGGAAAAGCGCCTCGTACCTTTTCAAGACGCTCATGATCTATATCTGCTAAAACAAAACCACCGCCTGTCTTATAACAATCCAACACAGTACCCCAAGGGTCAATAATCATACTGTGACCATAAGTTTTGCGACCGTTAAGATGGAAGCCACCTTGATTCGGTGCAATAACGTAACAGAGATTCTCTACCGCTCTAGCTCGTAATAATATTTCCCAATGAGCGGCACCTGTTTCTGCAGTAAAAGCCGAAGGAACTATTAGAATTTCTACACCTTCTATGCTCATTTTTCGGAAGAACTCCGGAAAGCGTAGATCATAACAAACTGCAACGCCTAATTTACCAAAAGGCGTTTCAAAAACTTGTGATTCTATGCCTGGCTCGATGGAGTCTGATTCACGATAAACGTCATCAGTGCCCGGTACATTAACATCAAATAAATGAACCTTATCATAGCGACCCACTCGTTCACCTTTGTCGTTATAAATCAGACAAGCAGCCCGTGCTTTATTGGCATCATCCGCTTCCAATGGAATCGTGCCTCCAACCACCCATACTGCATATTTTTTAGCGACAGTCGCTAAAAAATGTTGTATTGGACCTGTGCCATCAACTTCTTTGGCTTTGAGTTTGTCGGATTCATGATCCCCCATCAAAGCAAAGTTTTCCGGCAAAGCGACTAACTTTGCACCGGCTTTAACAGCTTCTGCAATCAATTTTTCGGCTTCCAATAAATTAAAACTGATATTTGGACTTGATGCCATTTGTATGGCTGCGCATTTACTCATATCGTCTTCCTATTATTAATTTTTAGGTTGCTGTACCCATGGAAAGCCAGTGATACCATTCCAAGTTTTTTGCAGCAAACCTTCGTTTTCATGTAGCGGAATAATTTGTGCATCGTCCCAGCCGCCTTTAACTTGATACTGCGATCCAAAGAAAAAACCTTCCTGATCTTTACCTGTTAATGAACGACCAATAAGAGCGGTTACTTTGCCCATGATTGTACCAGCAATAGGAACCGCATCAGCACTTTTTGGGATAACGCTAGCAACTTGATCCAAGTTTTTATTTATAAAATCAGTCTGACCCGAGATATTTATTTTTGCAGGTACTGCATCAATCACTAAGTCATGAGTAATAGCTTTACCGTTTAATAAATTAAAATGGCCAGTAATGCTATTAAAGGTCAATCCTTGTTGAAATACATCACTAAAATCTAGCTGTAAGCGTTTAACCCACTGTGCCATAGCCAATATACCCAATAATCGACCAAAGCCTGGTTCTATACTAAGAATACGACCATTTTTTAAATTAACATCTACTTTTCCTTGCAATGACTGCAAAGAAAAATCATTAGGAGATGCATACCAATTACCAGTAAAGTCAACTACAGCATGGGTATCCATTAGATCTTTAGTAATTGCCAATTGAGTAAGTGTTTGTCCAGCATTAAAAAGTTCTAAACGACCCTGCAAGCGTGTTTCAGAATGCAGCCCTTTTACTTTCCATTCTCCAGACAAGTATAGTTGCTGCTCCTTACCTGCCAATTTCAAATGATTAAGCAACATGCCATGAGCTATACGCTCAGTTTCTATAGATAATTGCCCGAGATTGACCGACCGCCAATAGGTGTAATCACTAGAAATGGAAAATAAGGGTAGCTCAGCAGGTACTAATTCTGCCTTAAGTTCCGCGCCTTTATCCTGCACACTATCAATTTGTGACTCTAATGTTTTTAATGCCGAAAGATCGATAGAGCTTAAAGTTAGATTAATTTTTTCAGCACCCGTCACATCAACAGGTATCTGTAGCTTACCTGTTGCGATATCACTTTTTATAATGCCTGACCAATGGTTTTTTTCTGGAGTCAACATCAGATCAAAAGCACCCAAAGGACTATTTTTCCATTGCGCATGTAGGCTATGAATTTTAATTTCGCGAATGTTTTTTAAAGCATGACTGTCTTTATTTTGATGACCTGATAGTGCCAGCCATTCTTGCAAGTTTAATGTGTCTTGATTAATTTCTAACTTTAATCCTGGCTGAGTCGACTGCTGAACAACACCTGTTCCTACCAAAATATGACCTGAATCGAGCTTTTTCTCAGCTAAATTTACTTTAACAGCAGCCTTTAAATTATCACCATAATCTAAAGTGACAGGCAGTATCTCTTCGCCACGCAGCCCAAAAGTCAAAGATAATGGTTTTTTTTGTAACTTTGTTTTTGCTAAAAAACCTGGCAATTCCAATCCCACTCCAACAAGATCAGACTGCACAACTAACTCTGATGGACTATTGGGAAACGGCAGCCCTAACTTTAACTGATAATCCATTTCACCTTGGGCAATCTCCCATCCCGGCATTTTAAATTGTTTTTGTAAATCCGTTATTCCAGCCTTACCTTTAATATTTAAAAAAGTTTGCTGATGATCTGCTTTATCAATATTAATTTTGATAGGATGTCCTAAAGCAACGCCTCCAATACCCTCACTATAAACGCCTAATTCTGTAAACTTCAAATCTCCAGTAATTTTATTTATCCATAAATCAAGTGCGCTTACATTAAGTTTAGCCTGATTAAATTGCGCAGATCCGTATACGATAGGCTTAAGCTCTTCAGACAGCGGCAAACTGAGATCAAGCTCAACTTGAGTCTTACCCTGAGGCACTACCGCATCAACCAAAAAACCCACCGTTGAATTTAAAGGGGTCTGCTTTAAGAATTTAAATACATCGCTAATCTCGCCTTCAAGCTCGCCCTTAACCATCAGTCGTTTGCCAGTTCCTAGCTCCGGATTAATAATTGTTGCTTGAGTAATATTGAGATTACTACTCTGTCCTTGAGTTATCTCACAGTTCATGACATTTTGTAAAACCACTACTTTACCGGCTAAATTGGTAATCTGTGGCCAGTCAGGAAGATAGGCTAAGTTCAGTTGGTCGATATCTACGGTAGCTTCAAATATACCCTGTTCCATTTTAGTTGGGAACACGCCTAATTTTCCCGCATATAACAAACCACCTTGAGTAACTCGACCACTCAGGAAGGCCAGATCATACCAAATTACATCAGCTGGCTTCATTACCTTAACGGGCAAGTAATGCTTTAACTTGCTAATATCATCACTTACAAATGATGATTGCAAATCTAAATAAGGCAAGGCATTACTTTTTGGTAGCAGTAAGCTCAATCGACTTTTACTCTGTAGCCCGTTCAACTCCAACGCCAACAAACGACTTGAGAGTACCCAATCAGTTTCGGTTTGCGCCCAGGTTATATTGCCCTTAAGGCTACTGATATCAAAAGGTTCACGAAGAAAGTCAGGGGCAATGAGTTTTGCGTTTTCGACCATTAAACGCATGACTCCCGTTTTTTCATTACCTTGTATTTGAGCTGTTATATTACTTAGCCCAGGATAGCCAGCAAACGGACTAACATTAAGGTCAACAAACGTACCATTAATAGCGAGCGTTTTTTCATCAAAATCAGCATAGGCAGCAAATTGCTCTAAGTGTCCTTTTAACTGCATTTGCTCTAAAGTATTAATCTGCCCATCTTGTAACGGCGCCACAAATTTGGCTAACAAAGCAGCTTCTTGCAAATCCAGTTGTGAGATAAACACTGCAAGCTTACGTAAAAACTGATCGTCTTTAATATTGCCAGCAAGATTGAAAACAGCATCTGGCCATTTAGTTACGCCACTAGCATGGCTAGTCTCCAATAAAAACTGAGATACATCAATCCGCCATTGATTTTCATTTAACTGCCAATGTACCCGTGCTTTTAATTGCTCGATAGGCAGCACATCATGATTCTGATGTAATAATTTAACTTGTTTTAATTGAATCTCACTGGTCATTGCAAGCAACTCTGCAGCCTGTAATTTCGTCCAAACCTTTATATCTGCAACACCCGATGTAATACTCAACGGTATAGGTAAATTAAGCTCTGCCAGTTCAGACAACTTAAGCTTTTTTCCTTCAATATATACGGCACCATTTAGGGTTGAAGCTTCAAAAGCATTGCCCTCTAAGTCCATAGCAATCTTCAAGCTATCGCCATATTTTTCCGGCAGCTTCATCAAAAGATTAACTTTATGATGCTCTGCTTCATTAATAATAGCTAAATCAACTGAAGCAAAAGTAAGCGACTTAGCCTGTCTTTTTTGATCTTGCCAAGTTATTTCACTTTGCACAACTTCGAACTTACTGCCTTGCAATAACCACAAGGGCTGCTCATCACCCGCCTTTAAACCAAGAACTGAAAAACTTCCATCTGGCTTACGTACTATTGTTACCTTAGTTCCTACTAAGGTAACCCGTGAAGAAGATAAAAGATCTCTATTTAGAACCATATCTAAAAGATTAATTGCTAATCGTATTTCTTTAAGTTGAACGGCGGGTGGTGCATTAGCTTCTATCGAAGCAATCGTAATGTCTTTAAGTATCAACTCAGGACTAAAACCACGCATTTTCGCACCCAAGTGACGAATAATGACTGGCGTACCAACCAACTCACTAACACGAGCTTCCAACATAAGTTGATAGCCTTCAATACCTGATAAAGCCAAACGAACGCCGGTTAAACTGACCGCTGACGCCAGTAAAGTCCAAAAAACAAGATGCCTAGTTGTTCGCTTAATATGATGAATCATAAATATGGATTGAAGACGCTTAACTTTGAAACTTAAAGCAATACAACATCATACTGCTCCTGATTATATTGTGCTTCAGCTCTAAACTTGATCTGCACACCTAAAAATATTTCCAGCTCAGCCAACATATCAGCATCTTCATCAAGTAACATTTCTACGACTTCATTAGAGGCTAACACTAAAATTGTCTGTACTTTGTACAATCTGACTTCTCTAATGATTTCTCTAAATATCTCCAAGCACATAGATTCTGCTGTTTTTAGCACGCCTCTACCGCCACAGGCACTGCAAGGCTCACATAAAATATGCTC
This sequence comes from Crenothrix polyspora, assembly GCA_945903675.1. Classification (GTDB taxonomy): domain Bacteria; phylum Pseudomonadota; class Gammaproteobacteria; order Methylococcales; family Methylomonadaceae; genus Methylobacter_C. The sequence continues at coordinate 5,608 of CAMDOP010000008.1, read as the reverse complement.
AAGACTTTCTCGTGTTCTTTTGCGGGTCATTTCTACCAAACCCAACACAGACACTTCCGTTATTTTTGTTTTTGCTCGATCTTTTTCTAAATTTCGTTCCAAAGCCTGTAAGACTTGCTTCTTATGCTCCTCACTTTTCATATCGATAAAATCGATAATAATGATGCCACCCAAGTTTCTAAGCCTAAGCTGGCGAGCAATCGTTTGCGCGGCCTCAAGATTAGTTTTGAAAATGGTTTCTTCCAAATTACGGCCACCGACATAGCCGCCGGTATTAACATCAACCGTAGTCATAGCTTCCGTTTGATCAAAAATCAAATAACCACCGGATTTTAATTTAACCTTACGCTCTAAGGCTTTTTTAATTTCATCTTCAACACTGTAAATATCAAATACTGGGCACTCACCCGTGTAATGTTCGATAACAGGGACAATTTCAGGCACAAATATTTCTGCGAATTCGAGTAATAGATGGTAAGTTTCTTTTGAATCTACACGCACTCTATCGATGCCTTCTTTGTATAAATCCCTTAAGGTTCTTATACTCAGTGGCAAATCTTTATGTATAAATTGTTTAGGCTTAGCATCAGCAATTTTTTCAGAAATCGATTCCCATAGCTTCAACAAAAACATCATGTCGGCAATCAAAACAGATTCCTCTGCACATTCTGCCGCTGTTCTTGCAATAAAGCCGCCACACAGATGCTCCTGCCTGAAACCATCAAGACAAGCCCTTAATCGAACTCTCTCAGCTTCACATTCAATTCGTTGCGATACACCTGTATTATTTGAATAAGGCATATAAACTTGATAACGGGATGGAATTGATATTTCCGTTGTTAACCTAGCGCCTTTAGTCCCTAGTGGATCTTTAACCACTTGCACAATAATATGCTGGCCTTCATGTAAATAATGCTCAATTATTTCGGTGCCTCTTTTTTCCAAATCTTTGGCACATAAGTCCGAAAGATGGATAAAGGCTGCTTTAGGTAAGCCAATATCAACAAAAGCGGCCTGCATACCGGGTAACACTCGGCATACTTCACCTTTATAAATATTTCCTACTAAGCCTCGTTCACGGCTACGCTCAATAATAACTTCTTGCAAGACACCATTTTCAATAACAGCAACACGCGTTTCTGGAGGCGTGACATTAATTAAGATTTCTTCACTCATTTGAAAAGTACCACTCCTTGATTAGATAAAAGTTCGGTGGTTTCGAATAAAGGCAAACCGACTACCCCTGAAAAACTGCCTTTTATAGCTGCCACAAACAGGGCTCCCATTCCTTGTATGGCATAACTACCGGCCTTATCTAAGGGCTCACCACTATGCCAGTAAGCTAATATTTCTTGCTCTTTTAAGCGCCTAAAAGTTACTTCTGTCACGCTAACGGCCTGCCCATGCACACACCCACGCAGAGAAACGGCACTATAAACTTGATGAGTTTTTCCAGATAGCCGCATTAGCATAGCCAGAGCATCAGCTTGATCCTTGGGCTTACCCATAATGATTTCACCCAGAACAACAGCCGTATCTGCCGCTAAAATAGGTATATCCGGATTCAGTCGCTCCTTACAGGCCGAAGACTTTTCTGCCGCTAGCCGCTGCACATAAGCTAAGGGTGACTCATTAGCTCTAGGTGTTTCATCAATGTCGACTGGATAGACTTTATAAGTCACATTAATTTGGTCCAACAATTCTTGTCGACGAGGTGACGCTGAAGCGAGAATAATCTGTGCAGTCATTAACGATGATACGGATGGTTATTAAGAATACTCCAAGCACGATAAACCTGTTCGGCAACAATTATACGCACCAATGGATGCGGAAAGGTGAGTTTAGATAAGCTCCAAGACTCACGAGCTAATTGTTTAACAGAATCAGCTAAACCTTCAGGCCCGCCTATTAAAACAGCAACATGCTGACCACCTTCCAGCCAACGCTGCATGGTTTGCGCCAACTCAGGCGTAGTCCAAGGTTTGCCGGGTATATCCAGCGTTACAATATGCGTACCCTGAGGAATCGCAGCAATCATGCGCTCACCCTCCTCTTTAACAATTCGGGCAACATCGCTGTTTTTTGTACGTTTACCAGGGACAATTTCTTTAAGCACCAGCTCACACTCACGCGGTAAACGCTTGGCATATTCATCATAGCCTTGCTGTACCCAACTGGGCATACGGTTTCCTACAGAAATAAGATTTATTTGCATGGGTACGCAGGATACAGACAACATAGAGTTGATGCAATGACGCGTATAAGACTGATACATTTCTGACATTGAATCTTAAATAAGCTATCAGCACAAACATCAGATTAATCAATATGTGTACGCATATTAAATAATTAAGATTTGACCCTACAAAGTTATCAGCTTGCTAGGTCGGGTACTTTTTTTCGTGCACGACACTCAATGTTTAACGTGATATTAATCTTAACTTACTTAGCACCGTTGCGAAGACTATAAGTTGTGGAACTGTTTAATAAACTTGGCTGCATAATTAAGTTCTTTTGGTGATGTCGGCACAGGTTCACAGCCAATAAATAACTATTGGTTTGTGATCGATTGATCCTTACTCAGGTTTGTTGGCGTTAACTTTGCCAGCTTTTCTTTCAGAATATCAATTTCCCGTGTAAGACGATTGTTCTCGCCCATGATTTCCTCAATATCTAAGGTTTGCGGGGTTATGATGTCCTCGCTAGTTATAGTTTGTATCTCAACCTTGCTTTTATTCTTCACATAAGTTGTGTATTGAGAAAAAGATGGCGCTTCTTGTCTGTATTGATCAGCAGCCACCACAAAGGACAGCATTTCTGGGCTAACTTCAATGTAATTATTAATTTTGACTAGGATTTTTATATTGCTCATAGCTACGTCCAAAATTGTACACCATCATTGGTGCGGGTTAATTAAGTGGCAATTCGGGTAATGTTTGGGCAACCCTTTTGAGTAGGCTGCCATAAATCAGTAGGAGAAACCTCTCTCATAGCAAAACCATAACACGTATTTTCTCGAGGAAAAAAAAACAAACAAAAAGGCATATCTACTATAGCTATCTTTGATAATTTATGGCTTTACGCTAGGCAGCGTTATTTTATTTCGTGTTGCGGCTATCACTACAAATGGCATCTCAGAACCTTGTTTGCCGATATTAGAAACAACAATTTAAAGTCTTTTTGTTGACTCTCTATAAATCGCAAACAAATATATTTTATATCATATAAATAGAGCTTGCTGACTTCATTCTGCAAGGTGTAGTCTGCACTCTCAATCAACGTAACTCTATCTTTAAAAGCGCACACAGTATTTAAATCCAGAGGCCAATATCACCTAGTAAAACCTATAAGCTAGTGTATAACGACAAGCTTTTTTTCGGTTTTATGGATTTACCTGAGATAATAACAAAAATAATTCATAATAACCCTTAACGACGAGACGCAAACTATGTCAACATTTCCTATCGATCTTGGTGCTTATCAGCGCATAACCTTAGATGCCAGCATTAGTACTCTTACCGACACACAAAGAGCAAGCCTTAAGGCGAACATCCAACTTTGTCGTGATGCCATTGTCTTCTTTACCGCAACGGGTGCGGCTAGAGGCGTGGGCGGACATACCGGCGGTCCTTATGACACTGTGCCTGAAGTCATGATTATGGATGCTTTATTTCGTGGCTCTGCTAGTCAATTCGTACCTATCTTTTTTGATGAAGCGGGTCACCGTGTAGCGACTCAATACTTGATGTCTACATTAAACGGCGACTTACCTGCTGAACGTTTAATGGAATACCGTGCTGCCCATTCTCATTTACCGGGTCACCCAGAACTAGGCTTTACGCCAGGGGTGAAATTTAGCTCAGGTCGCCTAGGACATATGTGGCCTTATGTTAATGGTGTCGCTATCGCTAATCCGCGCAAAGTTGTTTTTTGCCTAGGTTCTGATGGTTCACAACAAGAAGGTAATGATGCAGAAGCAGCTCGCTTAGCAGTTGCTCAAGGTCTGAATGTTAAACTTATCATTGATGATAATGATGTCACTATCGCTGGCCATCCTTCTAAGTATCTAACTGGCTGTACGACTGCTAAAACGTTAGCTGGCCAAGGCGTTACTGTATTAGAAGGCGACGGCGAAGATCTTGACGATCTTTACAAACGTATTTGTATCGCTGTTAATACCGACGGTCCTGTGGCTGTGATTAATCATCGTCCTATGTGCCCAGGCATTATTGGCCTTGAAGGTTCAACTCACGGACATGACGTTATCTCTGTTAAAGTCGCTGTTGAATATTTAGAGTCTCGCGGACAACAAGCAGCGGCAGATCATCTTAAAGAAATTAAAGCACCTAAAAATGATGCTGTTTTCCTAGGCTCTAGTGATCGTTGGGATGCTAATCGTAACGTATTCGGTGATGCTGCTGTTGAAATCTTAGGTCGTCTAAGCGAAGCTGAACGTTACGAAAAAGTTCGCGTTGTTGATAGTGACTTAGAAGGTTCTTGTGGCTTATTCAAAATCCATGCAGCCTTCCCAGAAGTATTTATTTCTTCAGGTATTATGGAACGTGGTAACTTTTCTGCTGCGGCTGGCTTCGGTATGGAAGCGGGCAAACAAGGTATTTTTGGTACCTTTAGTGCTTTCCTAGAAATGCTCATGTCTGAAATCACTATGGCACGTTTGAATAACTCAAACGTACTGAGCCATTTCTCACATTCAGGCATAGACGATATGGCTGATAACACCTGTCATTTCGGTTTAAACAATATGTTTGCTGACAATGGCTTAAGTGATGGTTATGACACTAATCTTTACTTCCCTGCAGATCCTCTGCAAATGAAAGCCTGTCTTGAAACTATTTTCTTTAATCCTGGCTTGCGTTTTGTATTTTCAACGCGCTCTAAAGTACCAACGATTTTGAATACTGAAGGTCAAGATTACTTTGGCGGCGATTATCAGTTTATCTCTGGTAAAGATGAAGTTATTCGCGAAGGTACGCACGGTTATATCGTCAGCTTCGGTGAATCTTTGTATCGCGCTTTAGATGCAGTAGAACGCTTAAAGCTCGAAGGCATAGATATAGGTTTAATCAACAAACCTACCTTGAATGTTATTGATGAAGACATGCTGGCCAAAATCGGTAATTCACCGCTGGTATTAGTGGTCGAATCTTATAACCGCAAAACGGGTTTAGGTAGTCGCTTCGGCTCTTGGTTGCTAGAACGTGGCTTAACACCTAAGTTTGCGCACATTGCCACTCATAAAGAAGGTTGCGGCGGCCTTTGGGAACAGTTCCCTCATCAAGGTCTTGATCCAGCTGGAATTATGGCTACAGTTAAGGACATGTTAAAGGCTTAAGTATTAAGTCATAAAAAGGGCGCATTGTATGCGCCTTTTTTTTGCCTAAAATTTATGAGACTGGTAGGGGCGTATTGCATACGCCCTATTAAATACACCTTTTTACATGCCCCCAACCGAAACGTTTGAATACTTCAATAGCTTTCGAAACATTAAACGTTAAGGACGGGGCTCTAAACCCCGTCCAGCTTGTGGGCGAAGGGTTAAATCTGGTATCTGTCACGCCTTAAGTTTCTAGCCTCCCAGGCTTAATCT
>CAMDOP010000007.1 GCA_945903675.1 Crenothrix polyspora | reverse complement strand
AGGATGCGTTTCATAAATATTCTCCGGGTTTTTGATATACAATCGCTTCCGGGAACTTACGTACCCGGAATAAAGATGAAATTCGGCTCATTGATTCCGAATGACCAAGACACACAAAACCGCCCGGATTTAACGCATCAAAAAAAGTTTCCGCCGCCTGCCTGCGCGACTGGTCGTCAAAATAAATCAGCAAATTGCGGCAGAAAATCACGTCGACTTTGCGATAATTTCGCATATCGTCGGCATCCATCAGATTCACGCAAGTAAACTCCACGGCAGAGCGTAAATCCTCGCTGATCTGATAACTGCCCCCTGCCACAGGTTTAAAATATTTGTTGAGTAGATGAACCGGCAAATACTGCACAGAACGAGCCGAATAAAGACCGCGCCTTGCACTTTTTATAATTTCGCTATCGATGTCTGAGGAAATAATTTCTACATCCCAGTGCTCGATGTCCGGCCAATGTTCTAGCAAATAAATCACGATGGAATAAGGCTCTTCACCCGAAGAAGACGGTATAGACCAAATTCGAATAGGCTTTTTGTCTTTTTTGTCTTTCTTGTTTTTGGTGACTTCGCCCAGTATCGAATTAACCAGACACTGAAATTGATATTCTTCGCGAAAAAAATAGGTTTCGTTAACGGTCATTAGGTTAACCAGCGTTTGCAACTCTAGTCCGCTGGCTTCAAAACGCAACATCATAAAATATTCGCGGAAATCTTTGGCTCCCGTGGCTTCTATACGCTCAATTAGCCTTTTATCGACAAAATAGCGTTTAGTGGCTTCGAACTGTATACCGACTTTACGATAAAAAAACTCACGAAATTTTTGGAAGTCTTCATCGCTAATAGTAATTTTTCCCATCAGCCTTAATCCTCACTGATACGTTTTAAAGCCAGATCGACGGCAAAACAAATATAAGGTTCATCAGGAAACTTAGCTTTCAGATGCATAAGGGCAGCGCGTGAAGCTGACGTACCCACCTCGCCGAGTAGATCCACCGCCGTGGCGCAGACATTGACATGGGCATCTTGTTCAATGACATCGATCAGCCAAGTCTCGACCTGAGCATGGCATAAGGACTCGAGTATATTAACCGCGAAAATACGCACATCGGAGTCTGCGTCAGTCAGCAAACTATTCATGATGAGCGCCACTTCTTCCGGCAACAGTTTCATTACTTCTATGGCTTCATTACGCAAGGCGGCATCTTCGCTACGCAAACAGTCCACTAAACCCTGTACTGCAATAGTATTGCCTTGACTGGTTAATGTAGTCAGTATTGCATCACGTACACTGGGATCGGCTTCGCGTTTTAATCTTGCTATCAGAGCTTCTGATGATTGCTCGTGTTCTGCCAAATCGCGCGCAGCCCAACGTCTTGCTATCGGACTCTCATGTTCCAGTTCAGCGATCAGTCCAGCCATATCACGTGGTCGTTCACGCTCATGTATATCGATAATTATTGGCTTACTGTGTTTAATTATTGGCATTGCTTCTCCTAGTCTGGCCTTTAATGGGTCCAAACGATAATTTGATTAGCGATTTTATGTGCATCGAGTGTTAACGAAGCGCCGCCAAGCTTAATCAGTTCTGCTGGCATACCAAATACCACACAGGATTCCTCTGACTCGGCTATCGTACGACCACCTAGCCGCTTAATTTCGGTAAAGGCATTAGCACCATCGGAGCCCATACCTGTTAGCATCACCGCAATGACTCGCGACACATCAACATGTTGCAGCACTGAGCGACCCAATAACTCCACTGAAGGATGCCACAACAAATCGGTGTTCTCGGGCCTAGCCATGGTGACCAATTTTCCGCCACGATTGGTCACCACAATATCAGCGCCGCCCTTGGCTATATAAATAGTGCCGGGTTCTAGTGCCATCTGCCGAGTGACCTCAATTACATGTAACGGGCATAGCGCATTCATTCGATTCGCAAAGGGCCCTGTAAAGCTTGCGGGCATGTGCTGAACAACCAAAACCGGCCACGGAAAATCTTCTGGTAACCTTGGCAGTATGCATTCCAAGGTACTCGGTCCACCCGTGGAAACGCCGACGATGACCAAGCCTTCATTGGCTATGTCACGACGCGCCGCCACCGAAGCACGCTTTGCTTGTATAGGCTCATGCTGGTTTCGAGCCAGTGACTCGCGACTGATTTTGAGTCTAGATCTAGCCGCAGACCTGACCTTAGCGACCAAGTCCTTTTTAATGACATCGATAGAAAGAGAAATGGTACCGCCAGGTTTAGTCACATAATCTACAGCGCCCAGCGCCAAGGCTTCGAACGTTGCCAAGGCGCTTTTTTCGGTTAAAGATGACACCATTACCACAGGAACCGGACGTTGCTCCATGAGTAGGGACAAGGCTGTCAGTCCATCCATTTCCGGCATGTTAATGTCTAACGTAATGACGTCAGGCATGAACTCTATATTTTCCTGCACGGCTTCTTTGCCGTTACGCGCTAGACGAATCTCAAAATCACCTTCCGCATCAAACACTGAAACCAGTTGACGGCGCATTAGCGCCGAATCATCAACAATTAACAACTTGATCATAGGCAATTTTCTTTAAAAAAGTATAAGGGCGAATTTACTCGCCCTTGTTATAAACAATAATTATGTGAATTGAAGGCTTAAACGCTCAGTTCTGCCAAGCCGCTTAGCTCTTGGCTTTCAATCAGCATTGAGGGTTCGATCAACTGAATTAAGCGCTTTTGTTGCTCCAGATTTGCGACACGCGCTATCAGTCTAGACTGTTCACCAGACAGATGAGGTGCGGACTCTATCGCTGACTTTGGAATTTTTAATACTTCGGTCACTGAATCGACTATAAAGCCGGTACGCACGCCGTCGAATAAAAACACCATAATCCTCTGTCTGTCATTGCGTTCTGAGGCGGTCAAACCTAAACGTAAACGCTGATCTATGACCGGCAACACCACACCACGTAGATTAATAACACCTTCTACGAAAGCGGGTGCCTTAGGCACATGGGTCAGTTCGTCGGGAACACGCACGATTTCCTGTACGCTTTCGATCGGTACGCCAAATTCCTCTTTAGCTAAGCGGAACACGACAACCTGCTCATCTGTTTCACCGATATTTTCGCTTTGTTCTGCGCCAGTACTCTGATCGACTAGTCCTTCACGTAAGTTATCCACGGTACTTAATGCCTCTTTAATAGCTGAATGACTGAACAAATTATCTACAGAAATAATAGACACCAAGCGTTTGCCCTCATCTATTCTACAAATCTCAGTGATGTCAGACAGGTCGCCGTCACGGGCCAATAAGCCTGGCATGGTGTCTACATGGACCTTAGCGACACGCAATACTTCATTGACGCTATCCATGACCACGCCTACTGAAACATCGCCTAATGCCACTACGACGATACGGCTATGTTCATTGTCGTCTTGTTGTGGCAGACCAAACATTCTTCGCAGACTAACCAGCGGCAGCAAGCGATTTCTGAGCGTCATTACACCCAATACATGGGACTGTGAATGCGGCACATGGACGATATGCTCGGGTATCTGCACAATTTCTTGTACATCATCAATCGAAATTGCATATTCTTGTCCTGCCACTGCAAAACTAACCAGCTGTAGTTCATCGCTAATCACGTCGACCTCAGACTCCTGCTTGGAGACAGCACTACTCACATGATCCTGGTTGACCGCTTGCGAGAGCGAGCTAAATTCATTCGCAATTAGTTTCGCAAAGTCCAGCACCATGATCATCTTGTGGCCGCCTACGTCTTTTAATAGACCAGACAATAACTCGGTATTGACCGTGCTGCGGATAGACTCTACATCTTCTATTTTTTCTGGCTCTACACCGACCACGCTGGCGACGCGATCAACCACAAAACCCATCGGCTGACCCAAATCAATGACCACAGCACGCGTTGACTCGTCGTATTCGCGTTCTTCAAAGCCAAAAATGCGCCTCAAAGAAACTATCGGCAACACCTTGCCGCGCAAGTTGGCCAAGCCTTCTAGGGTAGATGGTGCTAAAGGCACCCTTACCACGTCAGGCACACGTATAATTTCCTGCACCGGCTCCATATCGACAGCAAAGACTTCGTTGCCAGCAAAAAAAGTAACGAACTGGCGGATATTGGTTTCTTCTATATCGTAGTTACCGCCATCGATAACAGGTCTTTCCTCTTGTGTATCCAAGATTTCTGGTGTATCCAAGGTTTCAGTAGTCATGGCTATTTCCTAGTAAGCAAATGAACTTAAGCACTTTGCAGTTCATCGGCAAGAGACGCGATTTCCTCGATCGCAGAAGCTAATTCTTTGGCACCTTGTGATTGTTGGGTAGCTGCAGCAGCTGCTTCTGCTGCAGCTTTTTCTGCTTCCTGGGCAGCTGTGGAAGTCTGTTCGACACCGATTTTCACTTGACCAATTGCTGTCGCAATATCATTAGAAGCTGCCAGAATTTCACTGGTACCAGTTTCCACCATCGAAATATCGGTTTCTATAGAAATTAGATTTTCAGTAATCGCCTTAGCTTTTTCTACTTCTACTTGAGCTGAAATTTTAATTTCTTCTAAGTCGCGACCCACTATGCCAATTTGATCTTGGACTTCTTTGACTAAATCTTTAATGCGATCAGCATTCTCAGCTGAATCATGGGCTAGGTTACGAATATCAGTAGCCACAACCACAAAACCCTTACCAAATTCACCGGCACGCGCCGCTTCGATAGAACCATTGACGGCCAGCATATTAGTTTGTATCGAAACTGTAGAAATCGCATCAACGATTTTGTCTATGCGGCGCGATACTAATTCCAACTCTTTGATTTGTCTGATGCTGACTTGAGTAGCGTCTGCAGATGTAGATATGCCCGTAATCAATGCATCTAGCCCAGTTTTATTAACATCAAGTAGGCTCTTTATGGCTCCAACCTTTTCACCACCTACGGTGGCGAGCGTTTGTGCAACGTCCAGCGCCTTTTCTATTTCGTTAATAGCCGAAGCAGCCTCTTCAGTAGCAGCAGCTTGGGTTTGGGCGCTTTTACGTATGTCTTCAATCAGCACCATTAACTGGCTACCAGAACGATTGATTTCCATCACGCCAGAAGACAGTTGTTCGGCGGTGGACGCCACATCTTCGGCACTTTTTGCGACATCAGTAGAATTTTTAAGATCTTCGGCCAGTTCAGACAGGTTTTGTGCAGCCTGCTCGGATTCTGCTAAGGCACGCGACTGTTCAGACACTACTTTAGCAGAGGCATTGGCCGCTGTAGATTGCTGCTCGGCTGCAGAAGCGATGTCTTCAGTTCCTCTTAAGGCTTGTTGAGCAGCAACATTAGACTGCGATGCACCGACAGCAATTTCTCTGATACCGGCGACAATATCAATAACATCTACACGAATCTGTTCTAGTCGAGTAGTGATGGTCTTGCCGTTTTCGATTTCGCCTTCGATGGTTTTTGATGAAGCATTGATGCCTTCAGCAATAACTTGAACTTCCTGCTGAATTTGTCCTACTAGCTCTTGTATCTGTTGTGCGCTTTTTTCTGAAGTTTCAGCCAACGTTCGTACTTCGTCAGCAACTACCGCAAAGCCTTTGCCATGTTGACCGGCGCGTGCCGCTTCAATCGCTGCATTCAATGCCAACAAATTAGTCTGATCAGCAATGCGTGCGATAGCCTTAACGATACCACCAATATTAGCCGCTTGTTTTTCTAGCTCTACGACCATTTCAACCGTATTAGCCTGACGCTGTGCAGCCACACTAACATTACTAACCAAGCTTGCTACTTCGACAGCCGTCTTAGCAACCAGCACTTGAGCAGCTTCACCTTTTACCTGACTAATGTCTGCATTTTGCAACTGCAGGGAGATCGCTGTACCTACTAAATTAAACGCGGCCAGCGATTCTTCGGCTGCACCGGAAGCGGCTTCTGCTCCAGTGGCAATTTGGTCTGAGGCACGCTTTAATTGTTCAGATGCAGAAGCTGCTTCGTAGATACCCGAGGCAAGTTCTGTAGTCGCTGCAGCGATACGTTCTGCAGCTTGTTGTTGTTTGGCGAGGGTGCGTGCTTTCTTGCGCTTGGCTTCTGCCTCTCGTGTTGCAGACATGTCTAATTTATTGTCGCTCATCGATACAGAAGAAGCTGAACTGTCTTCAGACCGAGTTGCAGCTTTCATAGTGATATTAGGTTTCTTGATAATAGCCATTGTGTTTTGTCCTATAAATATTTAAGTGTTTAACGACATGCAAGTTCTGTTTAACAAGAACTTTAAGTAACTCAACCGCTGTCAAGCCAACACAGTGTCCTGAGTAATCTCTTATTTTCGCTGTGGTAAATAGTATGGAAAAACACGATGAAGATATATACCCATTTCTAGGTATATTGACTAAGGGTTTATAGGTATTTTGTTGAATTTTTTGCTGATTCCCGAACGCTACTTAACAAGTAAGAATATCGTTACTCATCACGTATCGGGTTAATTCGGAGGCATTATGTAAGTTGAGTTTACGCAGAATGTTACGTCTATGTACTTCGACGGTAGATAAGGCAATATTGAGCCGATCGGCAATGACCAAGGAGGTGTTACCGTCAGCAACTAAGCCTAGAACTTGACGCTCCCTGCTTGTAAGGCTAGAGGTATCATTTTGATGACGTTGAGTTATAGCGCCTATCAAGGCATCCGAAACATCAGGACATAAATACTTACGATTTTGACGTACGGCTGTAATGGCCCGTAACAACTCATCAGCGGCCTCGACTTTGGTGATATAGGCAGAGGCTCCAGCAGCCATCATATCCTGCACATATTTATGCTCAGAGTAAGAAGAAAGCGCGATCACTTTGACAGTAGGGCAGGCCCCGATAAGTTTCCGAGTGGCTTCAATGCCATTCATGCCGGACATACCAATATCCATACAGACAATATCAGCCGAGGTTTTACGCACCAAGTCTACAATTTCGCAGGCATCACCGGTTTCTCCGACAACCTCTATATTCACCGTATTTTCCAGCAGACTACGCAAAGCATTGCGAAACATTTGGTGGTCATCGACAAGAAGGATACGTATATTTTGCATGACAGCCTATTAGACGTTGTTGTTGGCTGGTGACTAAGCATGCTGTTCCCAAGCAGAGATTGGGATCCCAGCCAAATAATTACTTTATAGTCTAATACGTTGAAGTGGGTTTGATTTGATGAGGAGTATAGATAAATCTCTTCTATTTATAATATGAAGTATTGGTAGGAGTTACTAAGCTCCATTTAGGTAACTCGCAAAAAATAAAAATGAGGGGGGTTATTGCGTATTACCTTAGAGGCCTGTTATGTAGTCTTGATAATACGTAGTGGAATCGAGGCTACAAACTACAAAACAACGACTTTAATCTGCGTTCCTTTACCAAGAGCCGATTCAAGAAAAAAGCTGCCGCCCATAATTTCAGTCATTTCTCTCATACTTAACAGCCCTAAACCCGCACAACCATGCATTCCTAACTGTTCGGCGTCAAAGCCAATACCGTTATCCATGATAATCAAGGTAATGGGACGGGTGTCATTGTTTAAGGTAATCACAATCGATGTCGCAGCAGCATGTTTAAGGCAATTGGTCAGTGCTTCCTGACAAATACGAAATAGTAACGACTCTAATTCTGGCGTATATCTCTCGCTTTGATTTAAGCAGTGGAATTGAACCTCGATACCTGTTCTGTGTTTGAATTGCTGGACATAGGTTTCTATGGCAGCCGCTAACCCTGCATAATCAAGTAACGGAGGCCGCATATCCGTACAGATTTCTCGGATACTGGTGGTCGTGTCGGCAATCAAGGCTAGGGTATCTTCCATTCGATCAAAAAAATCAGTCGTGTGCTCAGGCTGCAATTCACTGACTATAACTTTCAGATTAATGGCAATAGCCGCAAGATTTGGACTGGTGCGATCATGTAATTCGCTGGAAAGTTGCTGTCGCAGATGTTCTTGTGACGCAACCAAATGACGCGCCGCCATCTCCTGCTGTTTTGCATACTGGATACGCTCTTCTTCCATTTTCTTTCGTTCAGTCATGTCATATAAAGTAGAGCGGCTCATGAGATAATTGCCGTCCTGATCATATACTGTTGACGAACTAATCAGTACTGGAAAAACTGTTCCATCTCTGCGGATTAACTCTACTTCCAAATCACGCTCTTGGCCGTATTTTTGTAATTGTAAAAAACTTTTTTCAAAATCTTCTAACGTAGCGCCTGATAATAGATCTTGTAAACGACAGACATTAACAATTTCGTCTTTTCTATAGCCCAACCATTGAAGTGCCATTTTGTTGATATGTAAAAAGTATCCATTCTTATCGATGGAATAATACCCGCAAGGCGCATATTCATAGATCTCTTTAATCTCATCGGCGTAACGGCTAATCTGTTCGGTGTATTGCCACTGTTTTTCTTCATGAGCCTTACGCTCAGTAATGTCCATAAACATCACCACAAAATGGTCTATTTTTGACTGGTAGGCAATGCAATCATACCAACGGTTATTGAACTGAAAAAATCTTTCAAAATGAATTTGATTTCCAGTTTTGGCTACATAGGCAAATGCCCCTATCCAATCAAATGAATATTCTCTTATATCTGGAAAAACCTGTGTAGCCGTTTTATAACCTGGATTAATACCCATCATTTTTATATAAGCGGGATTAACATCAAGAAATTGGTAATCTATCGGCTCTCCTAACTCATCGTAGATCATTTTGCAGTCGGCTAAGCCAAAAGTAATATTTTCGGATAATAATAAAAACTTGTAACCTGAATCAACTAGGGCTTTATCAGTATGCCTCCGTTTAGAGGTATCTTTCAGTATGTAGCGAAATTCTGTGCTGCCTTTAGCGGAGTGTTCGGCTGTACCTAACAATTGCACCCAAAATATTGTGCCATCTTTTTTTGTCATCCGTAATTCGTAAGACTGCGAGTCATTACTTAGCTTAAGCTGTTCGCTATGATGATGGTGTATTCCCATATCTTCTTTAAGAATGTATTGAGAAAACCGCTCATTAATCATTTCACTCGGCATCATCCCCAGTAAATTTGAAGCATTGATGTTGATTTGCAAGATCAACCCATGTCTACTAACGGTGCAATAGCCCAAAGGGGCTTGATTATAGAGCTCCAAATAACGGGAGTGTGCAGCGTCTAGCGCTGTTTGTAAAAGACACAGTTCTTCATTTTGCATGTTCATCTGGACGTGATGCGTCTGCAATTCGTCGAGTAATAGCTGCTTTTCTTCAGATGACAAGCGATTAAGCTGTGACACTGTTAGTGAAGCACTTTCACCTAACAGCACTTTTGCCTGCTTTTGAGGCATTAATTCCTGGCTATTTAAAGTCCTGTCATTATCTGATGGTTTCATGCGTTTGATTATTTTTTAATCTAGTCGTCGGGCAACTATAAAATTATGGCACTAGGTCATTTACAGTGATTAGAGACAATAATATATCGTGAATACATCGCTAAACATGAGCAACAAAATGTCGGGTTAAGCTAATCAAAATCCTGCGTACTTATGCTTATCTCTACTCTGCCAATAAGCTAAGGCTAATGCGTGCGCCTGTTGCTGACTATCGGCTTTACCTAATAACTTAAGTGCGACCGCTGCTGTGCCGATGATTGAACTTTCGGCAAACTCTTTTGCAGCTAGGCCTTGCCAGATTAACGCAAGTTGCTTAGGATCAAGTTCTTCGTCCTTAACATGGCGGCGGGCAAATAATGCCGGCCAGTTCTCATCTAATAGCTCACCGTTATGAACACTTTGCACCAGACAGTCCATATCAGGATTTCGCTCGGTTTCACCGCCCTCACCTTTTAATACCGCAGCGTGAGGCTGCTGCAATAAGGCGGCGGCCTGCTGATGTACAGGTCTGTAGCCAGGATGGAAAATACCTTGGATGCTATAGTCGGCATTAAAGGGGTTTAATAAGCGTACCAAGGTATGCACCGGGGAGCGCAAACCTAACAGCGGCCGCAGCTCTATAATGTCATGCAAAATTGGGCAAAAATGTTCTAGGGATAAATAACTAAAATGCTGGTGTTGCAACTGCTGTTTCGTTTGCTCTATCGAAGTTGAATAGTGCAGACCTAAGTATTTCAATACATCTTGGGTATACACTCGATTGGCGCTGGGGCCTGTGGCGCCATGCATAAAGACCTTGATGCCATTGTCTGCAAGTAATAGCGCTGACAATAAAAACCAAGGCAAATGCCGACGCTTTCCGGCATACGATGACCAATCTAAATCGACTAAGGCCTTGTCAGCAGAAAGATCACAGGCCGCTCGCGCTGCTAACACAAAGCCAGCCAGCTCTTCTGGGGTTTCTTCTTTAATGCGCATTAACATTAAAAAGGCGCCTAACTGTACTGGTAGCACTTGGCCGGCTAAGATCATGCTCATAGCACGATAGGCTTCATCTTGCGTCAGTGGTCTGGAACCTTTTTTACCTTTACCTAAGATGCGGATAAACCCTGCAAAAGCATGCTCGGTTTGCCCTGTTTGCTCATGGTGGGTAAACGTCATAAGGTAAATCTGAGGTAATGATCGATTAACAAGGCCGCAAACAGCACGGTGATATAGATTATGGAATAAACAAAGGTTTTCATCGCGGTTTTATTATCTTTATTACGCATCATGAGTATGGCGTAATAAATAAAACCAAAATCTAACAACAAAGCTGATATCCCATAAATTAAGCCGCTCATGCCGGTTAAATAAGGCAATAGCGTCACTAACAGCAATAAAATGGTATAGAGTAATATTTGTAGCCGAGTAAATTCAACGCCATGGGTAACAGGCAGCATAGGAATATTTACTTTGGCGTATTCTTCACGCCTAGCAATAGCTAAGGCCCAGAAATGCGGAGGCGTCCAAACAAAGACTATCAAGGCTAATAGTAAGCCGTCAGCACTGACCTCGCCGGTCATAGCGCACCAGCCTAATAATGGTGGCGTGGCACCAAATAAGCCACCGATGACTATATTTTGTGGCGTCGCTCTTTTAAGATAAAGCGTATAAATGATGGCGTAGCCGAATAAGGATAAGAATGTCAGTATAGCGGTTAAGGTATTCACCAAAAACACCAAGATCAGCATGGCGCTCACACCTAATATCAAAGCAAAGCTAAGTACATTGGTCGCGTCTAAATCACCCATGGGTAAAGGGCGTTTTTCGGTGCGGGTCATTTGCGCATCGGCTTTTCTATCAATAAAATGATTAATCGCCGCGGCTGATGAGGCCGCCAGAGCAATACCGATGATACCGTAAATAAAAGGCTGTATTTCTGGCATGCCAGGTACCGCTAATAACATACCGACTACAGCGGTAAAAAGCATTTCTGCAACCACATTGGGTTTACAGAGTGTGAGGTAGTTCTTCCATGAAAGCACAGAGGATTTGCTAGGCATTGTTTAATAAGTTCCAACTTTTAATTTATTGTATAGAATACCGTGAACGATAGCTTATTGAAATAGACCAACGTGCTTACCATCATGAAAGAGGCTTTATGAATCATCGCTTACTATGCACCGCTTTACTCTGTTTACCCGCACTCACCTGCCATGCCGAAACAAAAGTAGTTGAACACACGTTGACTAATGGCTTAAAAATTTTAGTAAAAGAAGATCACAGATCACCGATAGCGGTGACTCAGGTCTGGTATAAAGTCGGCTCTAGTTACGAACCCGGCGGCATTACCGGTGTCTCGCACATGTTAGAACACATGATGTTTAAAGGCACAGACAAACATGCTGCTGGTGAGTTTTCACGCATCATTGCCGAAAACGGCGGCGATGAAAACGCTTTTACCGGACAAGATTACACCGCATACTTTCAAACCATGGAAGCTTCTAGATTGGCCGTTAGTTTTGAACTAGAAGCCGATAGAATGCGTAATCTACATTTACTGCCCGAAGAATTAAAAAAAGAACTGCAAGTGGTTACCGAAGAACGCAGAATGCGTACTGACGATAATCCACAAGCTAAAATGCAAGAGCAGTTTATGTCGGTGGCTTATTCTAATAGTAATTATAAACATCCCATTATCGGTTGGCCGTCTGATATTGCTAATTACACAGTCGAAGACTTGCAAGCCTGGTATCAACGCTGGTATGCACCTAATAATGCCACTCTAGTGGTCGTCGGTGATGTGCAAGCTGCTGCGGTTTTTGAGCTGGCTGAGCATTATTTTGGCGAACTGAAAACCAGTGACATTAAAGCCTTAAAACCACAGACTGAAATCGAACAGTTAGGCGTACGTAAGATAACGGTAAAAGTACCAGCAAAACTGCCATCGGTCGTTATGGGTTATAAAGTGCCGGCATTAAAAACCGCGGCTATTGAAGAAGAAGTCTATGCTCTTGAAGTGCTTGCCGGCGTATTAGATGGCGGTAATAGCGCACGTTTATCGTCTAGCTTAGTACGTGGCAAACAAATCGCTGTATCTGCCGGTGCTGGCTATGAAATGGGCTCGCGCATGTCTGGCTTATTTGAGCTAGAAGCAACGCCAGCCGAAGGTAAAAGCGTAGCCGACTTAGAGACCGCCCTAAAGGCAGAAGTTAAAAAACTGCAACAAAGCTTAATCAGCCCTGATGAATTGCAACGCATAAAAGCTCAAGTGTTAGCCAGCGACATTTACCAGCGCGACTCCAATTTTTATCAGGCCATGCAAATAGGCACACTGGAAACTGTCGGCTTAGGCTGGCAGAAAATGGATGAATATGTGCCTAAAATTAATCAAGTGACGGCAGAGCAGGTACAAAAAGTAGCCCAAAAATATCTTATTGAAGATCATTTAAGTATTGCTTACCTAGAACCACAAACCATTAATACCAGCACTGCAAAAAAGGAAGCTCACTAATGCGTATTTGTCTTTTAAAATCAGCCGGTTTAGATACTAAAATAGCCTGTCTATTAGCTTTTGTGTTGTTGTCGATCAGCCAAACTGCCAGCGCTGCCGCAAAAATCGAACACTGGCAATCTACGCAAGGCAGCTCTGTTTATTATGTACACACTGAAGGCCTACCAATGGTCGATATACAGTTGGTATTTGATGCCGGTAGTGCGCGTGACAAAGAAAAATTCGGCTTAGCTTCACTCACTGCTGGGCTTTTAGACACGGGTGCCGGCTCCTGGAATGCTGATGAGATTGCCCAACGCTTTGAAAGTGTGGGCGCAAAGTTTAGCGCTGGCAGCTCTATTGATATGTCCACGGTATCTTTACGTACTTTGACCGACAAACCCCTATTCGATAAAGCCTTGGATACGATGCAAGTCATCTTGGCTAAACCAGCGTTTAAAGAAGCTGACTTTAAACGCGAAAAAAACCTTACCTTGGCGGGATTAAAGCAACAAGAAGAATCACCCGGTGCCTTAGCTAGCATTGCTTTTTACAGCACACTCTATGGCACACACCCTTATGCTCATCCTGATTCTGGTGTTATCAAAACAGTGACTGCGCTTAAGAGCGCTGATCTACGCCATTTTTATCAGCAATATTATGTGGCCGCTAATGCCATGGTCGTGATCGTCGGTGATTTATCTAAAGAACAAGCTACACTTGCTGCAGAGAAATTGCTTTCTGGCTTACCGCTAGGGGCAAAACCAGAACCGCTACCTGAGGTTTCCCTACCTGTCACTGCAAGCTTACAGCACACCCAGTTTCCCTCAACACAAACCCATGTTTTAGTTGGCTTGCCGGGCACTTTTCGTAAAGATCCTGATTATTTTGATCTTTATGTCGGCAATCATATTTTGGGAGGCAGTGGCTTAGTCTCTAAGCTGTTTAATGATATCCGAGAAAAACGTGGTTTGGTTTATGGTGTGTCCAGTGCTTTCGTACCTATGAAAAAACCAGGACCGTTTCTGATCAGCTTACAAACGCGTAATGATCAAACCACCGAAGCACTGCAAGTGCTGAATAAAACTTTAGCAGATTATATTGCTCAAGGACCTAGCGAAGCAGAGCTTATTGCCGCTAAAAAGAATATTACCGGCGGCTTTGCCATGCGCTTTGATACTAATAAAAAACTGGCCAGCTATGTCGCTATGATCGGCTTTTATGATATGCCCTTAGATTATTTAGATACTTTTCAAGCAAAAATAGACGCAGTGACTGTTACCTCCATCGCAGACGCGCTTAAACGCCATGTTAATCTATCGTTATTACAAACCATCACCGTAGGTAAATCAGAATAGATGTCCAATAAACTTAGAATCATCGGTGGAGACTGGCGTAGTCGCTGCATCAGCTTTATCGATACACCTGGCTTAAGACCAACACCAGTCAGAGTTCGCGAAACCGTTTTTAATTGGCTACGAAACGATATCATCGGCAGCCGTTGTCTGGATTTATATGCCGGTAGCGGTGCCTTAGGTTTTGAAGCGGCGTCTAGGGAAGCTAAGTCTGTCGTTCAAGTAGAAAACAATAATTTGGCCTGCAAGTCGTTGAAAGACAATGCTGTCACCTTAGGCGCTAGCCAGATAAACATGGTACAAGCCAATGTACTTCAGTACCTATCAGGTGCAGCGCAAGAGTTTGATATAGTGTTTATTGATCCACCTTTCGCAATGGACTTAGTCGTGCAAACCTGTCTATTACTGGAAGCTAATAACTGGCTAAGCAAGCATGCAAAAATCTATGTCGAAACAGAAAGTACGCTTACCCTAACAGGCATGCCAGAAAACTGGCGTCTCTTGAAAAGTAAAGTGGCGGGGGAAGTAGGCTATCATTTATTTGAGCGGTAGTTATATATCCAGCCGTGTAGAGGACATTGAAATAGGTTACTCCAGCTTACTGATTGTTAATCTGGCTCAGCAGTTATAACGGAAGGTGACTTCATTCCCAGGGAGCTTTAGTTTTAAGTAATCTGCAAAGCTTATCAGTTGGTGTTAACGGATTATCAATAAGTGCTTGGAATTTAGCAAATGTACCTTGATCAACAGTAAAGAAAGCTTGATCAAGTAAAACGTTTTCAGCCTCACGGCAGGCTGCTTCAAGCATAAAGTCTGACCTGCTACGACCTAAGCGATCGGCGGCTTGGTCAATTAAATCGCGTTGTTTAGTTTTTGCGCGAATGTTTATTGAGACAGCTTCTTTTGAGGGACTTAGTTGCATGGGAATACTCCTTTATGAATTTTTGTCATACAACCACGTATAGAACATTGCAACACAAATGGCTGAGTTTGAGAAAAAATTAGACGTGCAAGGTGGGCAAATAGCTCTATTGTTTACTCACCATTTGCCGCTCTAAGGGGCATATAACCCTAAAACTTATCCGCTTGAGCCTTCGCTTCTATGCTACCGTTGATATCACCTAGTAACTCTCTTGCTCTAGCGACTAATAGCCAACTATGTTTTTTAAGAGACGTATCATTAGTCGCCAATAATAAGGCTTTTTTGGCTAAATCTTCTGCCAACTTTGGCTTAGACTGTTTTAACCTAAGTACGGCTAATTTATAATACAAGGTCGCATTACGCGGCTCTATTCTAATGGCTCGCTCAATAGTGGTCGTAGCAGCCTCAAGATCCCCAGACCTACTACTCTGACTAGCCGCTGATGCTAAAGCATTAACAGCAGGTGACAGCGGCGCAAAAGAATCCAAGGCTAAAAACCTAGCCTGTTGCATAGTAGAAGCTACTGGAGACTCTATCTGCTCTTGTTTGGGTGTTGATATATCTTCTACTGGACGTTCTGCACGATTTTCTGTTGCCGATACATTAGCGGCTGGATCAGACAATGTCGGCTCTTGCTTTGATGATGAAGCGATCTGCTCTTGCTGCATCGGCGTTAAGGGTTCTATCAGCATATCTACTGGAGTAGCAACCTGTTCTGGTTCAGCTAGCGGCTTAGTCGTTAACACCTCAGGAATTTCTTGTTTTACAGGAGGCTGTTCTATTGGCTTAACAACTTTAGGCTTAGACTTGGCTTTGACTACTTTAGGTGGCGGCTTGCTATAAACCTTAGCGCCATTACCATAAACAGGGGCTGGAGGCTGCGTATCAAAAAAAGAAGAACAACCACCCATAAAAATAGACAAAGAGCCTATTAACAAAAATCGCTTTAACATGTCATCCCATTATTCATTATATAAACCAGTCTATTTAAGACGCTGTTAAAAAGGTATATCGTCATCAAAATCATCATAAGTCGGGGGCGCTGGCGGCATATTGCTGGCACTACTAGTCGGCTTCGATGGCTGTGCTTGATAAGCAGGTTTAGAGGCAGGCGCTGCAGAATAATCAGAAGGCGCAGACTCTCCGCCCATACTTGCTGTGCCGCCACTGCGAGAACCTAACATATGCAGTTCATCTGCCACTATTTCGGTGGTATAACGATCTAGTCCTGCTTGATCTTGCCATTTACGAGTACGTAAATGTCCTTCCACATAAATTTGACTGCCTTTTTTTAAATATTCACCGGCAATTTCTGCTAAACGTCTAAAAAATACGACTCTATGCCATTCGGTAGACTCTTTTCTTTCACCCGTTTGCCTGTCTTTCCAGCGCATGGAGGTTGCCAAGGTTATATTAGCAACCGCATCGCCCGTTGGCATATATTTCACTTCAGGATCGGCACCTAAGTTCCCGATTAATGTCACTTTATTAAGCATAGGTATTCCTAAAATTATTCTCTTTTAGTGACTCATTTCAGTCACAAAACTTTTGATTTTTGATCTAGCTACAAACGGCCCACACATATACTAGGCCGCTTATAACTTAATATTAAGCAGCGTAATGCGATTCGATATAACGCTGAACTATTTCCTGAAATTCTTCTGCAATTCTATCGCCCTTGAGGGTGACAGTTTTTTCACCATCTTCATACACAGGTGCAACTGGCGTTTCACCGGTACCCGGCAAGCTGATGCCGATATTAGCGCTTTTACTTTCACCTGGACCATTGACCACACAACCCATCACAGCAACTTCCATGGCTTCAACGCCTGGATATTGCGTACGCCAAATCGGCATTTGATCACGCAGATAGGTTTGAATATCCATAGCCAGTTTTTGAAAATAATCACTGGTGGTACGACCACAACCCGGACAAGAAATAACCATAGGCGTAAATGAACGAAAACCCATAGTTTGTAGTATCTCTTGGCCAACGATCACTTCTTGAGTTCTTGATGCACCTGGTTCCGGTGTTAAAGAAATGCGGATAGTGTCGCCTATGCCTTGCTGCATGAGTACTGATAGCGCAGCAGCAGATGAAACAATACCTTTAGAGCCTATACCCGCTTCAGTCAAACCCAGATGTAAGGCATAATCACAACGACTGGATAAGTCCTGATAAATATTAATCAGCTCTTGTACGTTACTGATCTTGCATGAAAGTATAATTTTGTTTTTTGCTAAACCAATTTCTTCCGCTTTAGCTGCGCTTTCTAAAGCCGACAAAACGATGGCTTTACGCGTTATGGCAGGTAAAGATTCAGGATGTTGTAACAAACGATTGTCATCTAAAAGGCGCGTTAATACCGCTTGATCTAAGCTACCGCCATTAACACCAATACGTACTGGCTTATCATATTGGCAAGCAAACTCTATCATTTGCTGAAATTGCGGATCACGACTTTTGCCACGACCGACATTACCTGGATTAATACGATATTTATCTAAAGCCGCCGCACAATCAGGGTATTTTTCTAATAATTTGTGACCATTAAAATGAAAGTCACCGACTATAGGTACTGTACAACCTTGCTGGTTTAATTTATTACGAATTTCTGCAACCGCTTTAGCCGCTTCTTCTGAATTGACCGTAATACGAACCATTTCAGAGCCCGCAGTCGCGAGTTCAATAATTTGATTGACTGTTGCAGATACATTAACGGTATCCGTATTAGTCATAGACTGCACAACGATTGGAGCGCCGCCGCCGACCTTAACATCGCCGACTAAAACTTGATGAGTAATTTTTCTAAGGCTAATTGACATGGTCTGAATCTTTTAAAAGTTGCAATTGCGAAAATTATACGCCATACGGTCTATAGAGCAGAGTTAAATCGTCTATTTTAAAGACTCTATAGCTAACTCTTGGCTCGCAGCCTGCATAGCTTGTTTAATAGCCTGTACAGCAGACTGATTTAACTGCCCTACTCTATTATGTTCCTGACATAATGCGCCTCTAAAACCCAAATAATCAGGATGATAAGCAATCAGTTCAGGTATGTCTGTTAATCTCAAAGATCCTGCCAAACCACACAGTAATTGCAGCTGTTTAGCTTGAGATACGAAGCGTACAATTTGCTCGGCCGCCAGCACTTGGGTTAATGAACCTTGTTGCTTGTCCATGGTATCCAGCATCACACCGACAAATCCTGATGCTTTTAACGTCACCAGAATGGTTAAGTCAGGTTCAGTATCAGCAAAAAAAACAGCAATGAGCGCCAGTTTTTGTGGTGCCAACTCGCCTAATCTTTTAAGGGTTCCTATCCAATCGCCGCCAGGGAAAAAGCCGATTTTTATATAATCAACCCCTGTTTCGGCCATTGTGTGCACAGCATTAAAAATCACTTCAGGTTGCATAGGCAAATCACCGATGGTTGCGCTAACGGGTCTATGTCCTGCAATGGCTGCAACTATCTGCTTAACATCTTCCAACTCTAAGGCACCTAAAGCACCTAAGGCCGGTTGCTTAAGATCAATAATATCAACCTCGGCATTCAAGACCAGCAAAGCTTCTGCTATGCTATTTACACTAGCCAACATGCCTGTCATGCTGGGCTTCCTGCTTTATGCTGGGTTATCTTAGCCATCAACCATCCCCATGCTTCCCATTCATTAGGGCCGGCTGTTTTTTCTAAGGCTAGTCGTAAATAATCAATCTCGGCATCAATTTTTTCTATGGGTAACCACGCTATTCTACTTATTAATATAGCCGCCTCTAAAACCGAATGCTGCGCACGATTAAATCCCTTAAAGGGCGCATGATTGACGCTATGTACCTCCCTACAAACTATCCGTGGACGAAGGCTATCGTCTTCTATGCTGATGACTTCAAGCTCAGCATGAGCTAATGCGCAGGCTAAAACTTGGCCATTGATTTTTTCTGCCTGAGTGCAGGGCCAATCACGCCGCCCTGTTAAACATCCAGCAAAAACCCGCACATCATCACTGTAATTAAGTACCGCCACTTTAGTTTCAAGAAGATTTTCTAGAGTCGTTGAGGGCTTAAACGGCAAAATAATAAAATCATCTCCCTCAATATGCACGCCCATAGGTGCAATATGCGTCACGCCTAAATTGTTCTGCGTGGTCACTAAGGTTTCTTGAATCATAGTTCGTTAATCTTTTAAATTAGCTGCGTGTAAACCACATTCTTTTTTAGAACCCGACTCCCACCACCAGCGCCCAACTCTTTCATGCTGATTAGGTAACACCCCGCGAGTACAAGGCTCACAGCCTATACTGATATAACCTTTTTCATGCAATTCGTTATAAGGTACTTGATGGGCTTCAATATAATCCCATACTTGAGCTGAGCTCCAATTTAACAACGGGTTAAATTTAACGAGCGTTCGATCCACGCCAGAAAAGGCGCTGTCTATTTGTACTTCAGGGATAGCCTGTCGCGTATCCAAACTTTGATCTTTACGTTGACCAGTAATCCAAGCATCAACTTGGGCTAGCTTACGCTTTAAGGGCTCGACTTTACGTATACCACAACACTGCTGATGACCCTCTTCATAAAAGCTAAACAAACCTTTATCTTTTACAAAACTGTCCAACACGTCTCTATCTGGCGTTAACAATTCAATGTCTATCTGGTAATGCTTACGTACTTTTTCTATATAACGATAGGTTTCGGGATGCAAGCGTCCGGTATCTAAAGAAAACACCGATACGTTTTTGCTGATTTTTAAAGCCATATCAATTAACACTACATCTTCTGCACCACTAAACGATATAGCGATATTATCGAATTGTTCTAAGGCTTTCTTTAAGATGGTGCGAGGATTTTTATCGGCTAATTCACTTTGCAAAGACTGTATGTTTAACGAAGTCATAGATTTATTTGTTTTTATTAAGTTGTATGGAGTCGCTAAGGGTCATTGTCATTAAGTTAAGTAATCTGTGCTTGGAGTAAAACAGCTTCAGCTGTTTTAAAACGCAATAGCTGAAGCTATTGCACTCCAAGTTTTTACTATTTTCTCATAATTTAATGGTAGTGGTCGCTAAGGGTACGTAAGATTTTAATGCTGTGCAAAATATTGAGCCAAGAAATCATCAAAAGGAATTTGTGGCTTACTTTCTATATCGTGCTGCTTAAGCAATGACGCTTTAGCTATTTCGTCAAACTGATCAGATAAGGCCTTATCTAACTGGTTATGCTTAAAATACTGCTCATGCTCCTTAGATTTACTTAAGGCAAAACGACTAAAAGGTTGGCTGGTTTGCGTCATGCCTTCTAATATTCTTGCTGAAGCCGTAAGCTGTGGCTTGTTGACTAAGGTCATCTGCTGCTCTAAGGCAACACTATATGGTTTATCAAGCTCTTCGTTATCAAGAATGCTACAAACGGGGCGCATCGACTCTAAAATCTCCATCGCCCAATCCTGCAAACCTATAGATTGGCTGGATCTTTGCAGTTGCAGACCGGGCTTTCTACCTTCATTAGCGACGGCCAGCTGATTTGCATTATTAATTTGATGATCTTGATCTGAATTATTGGGGCTGTCTTTGAGTAAACAGGTCAATAAGAGTGCCTCTATAAAGCGAGCTTTACCTATATCTATACCGATTGGATTGAATAAATCCAAATCTAAAGAACGCATTTCAATATAACGTACGCCTCGACGACTCAAGGCTAAGGTTGGCTTTTCACCAGAGTTAATAATTTGCTTAGGGCGAATCGTGCTATAAAACTCATTTTCAATTTGCAGAACATTACTATTAAGCTGGCGATATTCACCTGCCACCGCTACACCAATTTTTTCATAATCTGGATAAGGTGTAGCAATAGCAGCGCCTAAGCTGTTGACATAACCCGACAAAGAGTTGTAATCAATTTTTAGATCAGCCTGATTCTTACTTTTATAACCTATATCACTCATGCGTAATGAGGTTGCATAAGGATGATAAAGCGTACCGTTATCAAACTCTTCAAATTGCCGCATGAGTTCTGGACGACTTTTAAAGAAGTTTTTACAAATGGCTGGAGACGCGCCAAATAAATACAGTATTAACCAGCCTAGGCGCTGAAAGTTTCTAATTAAACCAAAGTAAGCTTCGGAGGTAAATGCTTCTAAACTAAGCTGACTATGTTCTTGTTGATATAACTCAAGTAACAACGATTCAGGTACGGAATAATTAAAATGAATGCCCGCAATTGCCTGCATGGTTCTACCATAGCGATGCCATAAGCCATGCCTATAAACATGCTTCATACGCCCTATATTAGAGGAACCATATTCAGCGATGGGTATGCTTTCATCACCATCGATACCACAGGGCATACTAGCATTCAGCAATATCTCATGATCTAAATGTTCATAAACATACTGATGAACCTGATGCAAGGTATCCAAAGTGTCTTGAATATCAGCAAATGGAGGCGTAATCAATTCAATCAACGCTTCTGAATAATCAGTGGTTATGGTCGGATGCGTTAGCGCAGAACCTAAAGCTAAAGGATGAGGGGTTTTGGAAATTAAACCATCATTAGCAATACGTAGACTTTCTTTTTCTACGCCTTTAAGTCCGCCACAAAGCAAGCTCTGACGATCATTAGCCAGAATTTGTGCAAGACGGGGCATAAGCTGATTGTTAAATTGAGTCATAGAGTGGGCTAGTGTTCGCTGCTGTCCTGTATAATCGCCGTATTATAGAGGGTTTACCTCATTGAAGACATATTATCGTAGCGAGGCAGTAGTAGTGGACAAAAAGCCCCTAGAAATACTTAAGGCTGTTTTTGGTTATGATAGTTTTCGCGGCCAACAACAAGAAATCATTCAACAGCTCATAAATGGCCAAGATGCCCTAGTATTAATGCCGACTGGCGGCGGTAAATCATTATGTTACCAAATCCCGTCCATCATCCTTCCCGGTGTAGGTATTGTTATTTCTCCACTGATTGCTTTAATGCAAGATCAGGTTAGTGCGTTATTACAACTGGGTGTTAAAGCGGCTTTTTTAAATTCCACTTTATCATTAGAAGCAACCAGACGAATTGAGCAACAACTCCTTAATAATGAACTTGATTTACTGTATATCGCCCCAGAAAGATTAACAGCTGCCCGGACTGCCGCCTTATTCTCACGCATACAAATTGCGCTGTTTGCCATTGATGAGGCCCATTGCGTATCGCAATGGGGGCATGATTTTAGGAGCGATTATTTACAGCTCTCAATGCTGCATGAACAATACCCCAGTATTCCGCGAATTGCCTTAACGGCCACCGCTGACGAAAAAACTCGCCAAGAAATTATCCAGAGACTTCAACTAGAACAAGCCCCACTTTATCTAAGTGGCTTTGACCGACCCAATATTCGTTACCGTATCGTTCAGAAACAAAATGCAAGACAGCAATTAATCGCCTTTATTCAAGCCGAACATAGCGGCGATGCCGGTATCGTTTATTGTTTATCACGTAAGAAAGTCGATGAAACGGCGGAATGGCTTAGATCTAAAGGTATTAAAGCCTTGGCCTATCACGCCGGTATGCCCAGTGATTTACGAGCTTTACATCAACACCGCTTTCTAATGGAAGACAGTTTAGTCATCGTTGCCACTATTGCTTTTGGTATGGGTATCGATAAACCGAACGTACGCTTTGTGGCGCATTTGGATTTACCTAAAAGCGTTGAAGCTTATTATCAAGAAACCGGTAGAGCCGGCCGAGATGGTTTACCCGCTAATGCTTGGATGGCTTATGGCTTACAAGATGTCATCACCTTGCGACGTATGCTGGCGGATTCTAACGCTGATGCCGCACATAAACGTTTAGAACTGCATAAACTCGACGCGATGCTGGCACTCTGTGAACAAGTCCATTGTCGCAGGCAAGCCTTATTAGAGTATTTCGGCGATCATCTTGAGCAGCCTTGTAACAATTGCGACACCTGTTTAGAAACCGTTGAAACCTGGGATGGAACCTTGGTAGCTCAACAAGCGTTATCGTGTATCTACCGTACCGGTCAACGCTTTGGTGTAGGTTATCTGATTGAAGTTCTGCGAGGCAAAGCCACAGAACGCATTATTAATGCGGCCCATGACAAACAATCTACCTTTGGTATCGGTAAAGATCTCGATGAGCAACAATGGTCTTCTGTATTTAGGCAATTAGTCGCTAGAGGCTTGGTGGCTGTCAACTTTGAACATTTTGGCATCTTACAACTCACCGATAGCTGCCGCCCCATCTTGCGTGGCGAACAACAACTGATATTGCGTAAAGATATCAAGCCTGAGAAAAGTACCTTAGGTAAAAAATCCTCAAGCCGAACCACACACGCCACCAGCAATACCGAACTCTGGGATGCGCTACGCGCCAAGCGCCGTGAAATTGCTGACGAGCAAGATATACCGCCTTATCTGATTTTTCATGATGCAACTCTGATGGCCATGCTTGAAGCTAAACCTGGCAACCGCCAACAATTGGCTTTAATATCAGGGGTCGGAGTGCGCAAACTAGAGCTTTATGGCGAGCAATTTTTAGCCGTTATCAGCAACCATACTATTAATAATACTGTGATAGCCGATACCGTAACGGAATCAGTCAACTTGTTCAGATTAGGTTACAACGTAGCCCAAGTCGCTCAAAAAAGAGCGCTCAAAGAAGAAACGATTTATAACCATCTCTCTCAAGCCCTAGAACAAGGTCAGCTAAAATTAGAGGATGTTATTGACTTGCAAAAACAGGATATTAAACAGATAGAAGACGTGCTACTAAGTTTGCCTGAAGAACAACGTAATTCACTTAAACCGGTTTATGAAGCCTTCGATGGTCAATACAGTTATGGTGTCTTGCGTTGTGTTAGGGCGGCTATGTTGGGTTAGTCTAGTAGGTCGGAATAAGGCTTTTCGAGCGTAAGCGGGAACGGGGTTACAAACCACGTTCCGCCTATAGCCTATTTAATAGGGCGTATTCAATACGCCCCTACCAGCCATCATCACCACAACAACTTAATGACGCGACTTTTATTTTAGAATTATTTCTTAAGCAGTTTGCTACGGACAAGATCAACTAATTTCATTGCAAAATCTAGCAATGGCTTACGTTTAACGACAACCGCATAACCCAACAAACCTAATAATAAGCCATCGAATAAGCGAGAAAATGCCGATGGAGCTTGTTGCTGGGCGGCAATAGCAGCCGCAGCTTCTGATGCTTTAACCGGTGCAATTTGTACCGCAACTTTAGAAGGCTTAAATTCGGCTTTTAAATCAGGTAAACCTAAGCTACCCCAAGCATCATAATCTTGCCAAATGGGGTATTTACCCTGCCATAAAGACTTAGAAAAATACGGCGCCAAGCTCATACCGTGTGCAGTAGGAATACCTCTGTCATCTACAAAACCTTTGTAAACCACTAGACTAATATCGCCGCCTTCACCATGACCATCTGTGGTAAATGATTTTTCAACGTGATCATGAAACATCCAGATACCTTGACCAAAACTATTTAAACCATCATCGACACCGCTCAACGAAAGATCAATACGTTGCGCAGGCACCATACCATGAACATCACGTTGTATATAAGAGCCTGGACCGTTATCTACACCATCGTAATGAGTAATAGTCGGTTTATGACCATGTATGTGCATAGCCAATGATTCAGTATGCCCATTTAAAACTCGAAGCTTAACTTGTTGATTTTCTTCCATGTGTATCAATGATTCCCTTAAAGTATAAGGAAAAGATCGGCCATTAAGCATGAAATAATCATCAGTGGCATTGGTAATGTTGTATTCGGTATTCATGTGCTTAGCAACCAAACGTGGATCATTGGCTGATCTTGCAACTAGTTCATGTAACTCTTTATCCGCTGATTGGTAATGCAAATCATATTCTCTGGCATATTTTTCAAGCACAGCCACAGAAGGATGACGAACTTGACCTGCACCTACGTTTAAAGTTTGCACCCAGTTATTAGGACGATTTTCTTCAACGACGAAAATACCCTGCAAACCCATAGGAATATGCGTATGTGGCTGCACATGGCAATGGTAATACATGGTGCCTGGTTGCCTAGGCTTAATCACATAGGTTTTGCTTTGGCCGGGCATAGTATCCATGTTACTGGTTTGCGCGACACCATCGTTACCCGTACCGCTATGATCCATAAATGGATGATCGATACCATGTAAATGAATAGAATGCGGTAGATAATGTGTGTTTTCTAAAATGATCCAAACCACATCATCTTGCTCAACCCTAATAACAGGAGACGGTACTCGTAACAAGGGATTGGCTTCCAGCTCATATAAGCTTTTAGTCGACATGTCGCGCGTTTTAGGGGCGTACACCCAAAAAGTCGGCTGTATACCTGGGGCGATATCATAGGTAGTAGTCGGATCTTTCATGTCAGGCGTATGGCCATTAAGCTCAACAACTTCTAGCTTAATAACAATTTTGTCTGGATCACCATCGCCGTCGATATCGTCTGATACGGTTACCGCATCGGCCGCCAACTGCGTTTGCATTAAGGTATCCATAGAAATGCCATTGGTGCCTTTAACAAAAGCGGCAATATCTGCTGGATTGTCTGGGTTACAAAGCTTAGATTCTTGTATGGCTACACCATCAATCGATTGCGCTTTACGCCAAGCAGGATCAGTAAACTCAGAGCAAACCTCTTCCACCGGCCCCGTATCCACCTTGATGGTAGGAGGTAAATCAGTAGCAGCTTGACTTGCCGCGTGTATCAACAGCAGTGCAGTAGCTCCGATATAGGTAATAAATTTCTTACGCATACAACTTCCTCAGAAAACATTCGATTGAGAATGAGACGCCGCCAGAGCGGATTATTTATTAAATTTTCGCTATTTTAACGCAATAGTTTACTTAAGTCTTTTTGAACGTTAAAAGCACCATCAGATATCTCTATTAACATGCTGCAAAGCATGTCTTACTACTTCTACTTTTCACTCAAGTCCTTCGCAGTGCAACAGCAAGCTTTACCAATGCCCACGGTTTTGAGATTATAGTCAGCATCGACTTAACTATAAGAGTATTCGACAATGTCGCTTTGATGCGTCAAGTTTATTCGCTATAGCTAAGACTACCTGATGACTTAAACATAATACTAAATCGTGAAAAATCAAGCTCCTCAATATTTAGTCGGTATCGACTTAGGCACCACCCACACTGTCGTCGCTTATGCCAGTACTGAAATATCAGCACCTGATATACATTTATTTCATATTGAACAACTAGTCGCACTTGGCGAAGTAGCGGCTCATCCTTTACTGCCCTCTGTACGCTATCATCCAGCACCCGGAGAACTATCAACCGCTGACGTAGCCTTTCCTAGCTACCATCAAGACACTGAAATAGTGGGTGATACGCCCATCATTGGACTAGCAGCTCGTCTATTAGGTGCGAAAAGTAAAGGTCGTTTTGTGACTAGCCCTAAAAGCTGGTTATCACATCCATCTATCGACCACAGTGCCGATATTTTACCTTGGGGTAGCCCCGATGATATTAGCAAAGTGTCGCCTATTGCCGCTAGCGCCAGTTATTTAGCGCATATTCGCACGGTTTGGGGCCATCAATTTCCAAACGCGCCCTTAGAACAACAAACACTGGTGATTACTGTACCGGCTTCTTTTGACGAATCTGCTCGATCATTAACGCTGGAAGCGGCTCGCATGGCAGGACTCCACCAAGTACGCTTATTAGAAGAGCCGCAAGCCGTTTGTTATGACTGGCTAAAACGCAATGGCAACAATATTAATGAAGCCTTAGCACAAGTCCATTTATTATTGGTTTGCGACGTTGGTGGCGGTACCACTGATTTAACACTGATTAAAGTAGAGCCCGGCGTAGATGAACCCAAACTAACGCGTATTGGTGTTGGTGATCATTTAATGTTGGGCGGCGACAATATTGATTTGGCCTTGGCGCATTTAGCCGAACAGCGTCTAATTAATGGTGAGCAACGCTTATCAGCGGCCGATTTATCGCAATTATTGGAGCAATGTCGTTGCGCCAAAGAACGCTTATTAGCTGAAGACGCACCAGAACAAATAGCCGTAACCTTGCTAGGAGGCGGCTCTAAGCTCATAGGCGGTTCACGCTCAGTCATATTAACTAAGGATGAAGTCAAAAGTATTGCCTTAGATGGCTTTTTTCCCTTATCGGCTTTGGATGACTTGCCCGACAGGAAGCGCAGTGGCGTGGTTGAATTTGGCCTACCCTATGCAGCAGAACCAGCCATCAGCAAACATATTGCCGCATTTTTAAAATTGCATACCGCAGCCGCCAATGACGCCTTAAAAGGTGAAGGCAGGGTGCCGGATGCTTTACTACTTAACGGCGGGGTGTTTCGTAGCCAGCCTATTACCCAACGTCTTATACAGTTACTTAATTCTTGGAGTACAAAGCCACCTGTTTTACTGGAAAATAAACATCCTGAACTCGCAGTGGCTTTCGGTGCCGTCAGTTATGCTATGGCTAGGCGTGACAAACAACTCAAAATCGGTGGGGGTAGCGCACGCAGTTATTTTTTAATGATTGATACCGACCATAGCACCGATCAACAAGGTATTTGTATTTTGCCCAAAGGCAGTGAAGAAGGCGAAGAAGTCATCTTAAAAGATCGGCATTTTGCCTTGCGCTTAGGCATCCCTGTCCGCTTTCATCTTGCCTCAATCAGTAGCGATGCAGTCTTTAGAGCTGGCGATATTACT
>CAMDOP010000006.1 GCA_945903675.1 Crenothrix polyspora | reverse complement strand
GTACAATTTGCAGGTCTTCGTACAGATGCGGACTTCAATATTATAGATGAGCCCTTGGTGGTTTATTGCAAGCCTACACCTGATTGCTTGCCGCAACCTGATGCTTGCGTCATAACCGGTATTACACCGCAATTAGCAGAACAAATGGGTGTTTGTGAAGCTGAGTTTATTAGTCTAATTCATGAGCAACTTGCGCAACCCAATACCTGTACCTTAGGCTACAATAATTTGCGTTTTGATGACGAGGTGACTCGTAATTGTTTATATAGAAATTTTTATGATCCCTATGCGCGTGAATGGCAAAACGGTAATTCACGCTGGGATTTAATTGATGTCTTAAGAGCCGCAAGGGCTTTACGTCCAGAAGGCATCAACTGGCCAGTAAACGATGAAGGTAAGCCTAGTTTACGCTTAGATCAATTAACGGTCGCTAATGGTATTGTTCATGAATCCGCGCATGATGCTTTATCTGATGTGCATGCCACTATCGGCATCGCTAAAGTGGTTAAACAAGCGCAACCTAAGCTGTTTAACTTTCTAATGCAGCATCGCTTAAAGCCTAGGGTCTTAGAATTATTGCAATTAGGTAGTTATCAACCTGTCGTGCATATTTCTGGTAAATATACAGTTGATAAGAACTGCCTGGCTATCGTGTTACCCATTTGTAAGCATCCGATCAATAATAATGGTGTCATAGTTTATGATCTGTCAGTAGATCCTAAGCCTATGTTGTCATTATCGGTTAAAGAAATACAGCAGCGGCTATTTACGGCGACTAAAGATTTGCCTGTAGGTGTGGCGCGTATACCCTTAAAGACGGTACATATTAATAAATGCCCAGTGTTAGCGCCCATCTCGGTGATTAAGCCAGAGGATGCGCAGCGGCTAACTATAGATTTTGATCTATGTCAGTCTAATATCGCCAAAATTAAAGCTGCTACGGACTTGCCTGCTAAGTTAATAGCGGTGTTTAGTGATCAGTCTTACCACAATCAAGAGTTTGATCCTGATCTAGCTATTTATAGTGGCGGTTTCTTTTCTGAAGCGGATAAACAGAAAATGGCCAAGATCAGATTGTCATCACCAGAACAGCTGGCTACAACTGACATCACCTTTACTGATAAGCGTTTAAGCGAGATGTTGTTTCGCTATAGGGCACGTAATTATCCACAAACACTCAATGCCGATGAACAAATACGTTGGCAGACTTTATGTCAGCAGCGTTTAACAGGGCAAGTGCCAGGTGCGAGTATTACTTTTGAGGCTTATGAGGCTAGGTTGCAAGAGATACGCGAGAGTGCTGATAATCGTAGCGATATTATTGATGCCTTAGCGGCTTATGCTCTAGCGTTAAGTTAAGTTTAATTTACTTTGTTCAAAGCGCTAGTGATTGAAGTCGCTATCGCGACGGTTTTTTGTATCGGGTATTCGCACCTGAAGGCGAGATACTTTCTTTTGCTCCGCCAAAAGAAAGTATCCAAAGAAAAGGCGGCTCGATTGCCGCTTCTTCCTGCGCTCCTCGGTTTTGTCGGGGGTCGGTAGAGAGGGCGTCCTGCCCTCCTACCGACGCGCGGCATCCATGCAGTGCCCCTTCGGGCTAATCCCAACAAAATCTGCGGTGCTCGGCGCGGCAAACGAGACCAAAACGACGTTACTGCGTAACATCAGTTATTAGATTTTAAGCACTACGTGTAAAATTGCCCTATTAAAGCGTTAATCATTATCTTAAGAGAGAACATGAATAAATATTTATTGTTAATCCTTTGTTTGACGGCTAGTTCAGCCTTTGCCGATGATGCTAAAAATGAATGGCAAAGTACGAGTATTTCGGATGCCGTCATCGAAAAAATTCAAGCAGCTAAATATGATTATAAAAAATGTGTCAGCGATGAAATGCAAAAAGCTGTTTATCAGGATATCGATACTCGCAATGCCACCGATGCCATTATGAAACAATGCGAAGCTATTTTAGCTAAGATGCGCGAAGTTTACACCAAGGCAGACGTACCTGAAGTCATTGCCGATAGGCATTTAAAACAACTGCGCATGCAAACCACTCGTGAAGTATTACAAGGCATGATGTTTTTTTCAGCCTCGCGTAAAGCCCCTGTTCAATAACAATAACAATAAAAAGAGCCTATTAATGAATATGACTTATGCAATTGATTTATCTTTAAAACCAACCACCTTTGATTTATGGCATGTTTGTCTTGCCGGCACAGTGGCTATATTAGCCTTAATGTTGATTAGCTTACTGTTCGTTATGGTTATTAGCATGATGCGCTGTAAACATAAAGTGGCAGTATCAACGTCTACACCCGCTGCAATGTCACCTGAACCTATAGTGAAAATTGTTGAAAAAATTATCGAAGTTGAAAAGTTGGTTCATGCGCCAGCGCCAGAACCCGTTATCTTAAAAGAATCTACACCTGATGCGGCTTTGCAATTATTAAGTTTATTGCAAAAAGAAGCGCGCTTTATCGATTTTATAAAAGAAGATGTGACCAGTTACAGTGACGCGGATATTGGCGTTGCCGCGCGTGTAGTTCATGAAGGTTGTAATAAAGCGATTAACGAACACTTTACCTTAGCCGCTATTCGTAACGAGCAAGAAGGCAGTAAAGTTACTTTGCCTCAGGGCTTTGATGCTGGAGCCGTGCGTTTAACAGGCAACATTACCGGTGCTGCGCCTTTTACGGGCACCCTAATACATAAAGGTTGGCAGGTTACTAACATCCGCTTACCCAAACTTACACAAGGGCATGATGCGACCATCCTTGCTGCCGCTGAGGTTGAATTGTGAGTTTGTTTGATCACATAAAAAATAAGCCAGATAGTTTAGAACCTTTTAATGCAGATAAACTATCTGCTATGGCTGTGCAAGATGTCGCTACAACTGACATAACTGACCCTGAAAATACTCTAGCTGAGACAACTCAAGACCTTATAGCTAGTGCTGCTGATGTCAGACATTATTCAGTGGGTATCGATTTAGGGACGACTCATTGTGTTTTATCTTACGTAGACATTACTGATATTGACGAGAGTGAATATGTTCAGAAAGTGCTGGCTATACCTCAGTTAACCTCTCCGGGTGTCGTTGAAGAAAGTTATCAGTTACCGTCTTTTTTGTATCAAGCACATGAATCTGAACTTGCAGCAGGCTCAACCTCATTGCCTTGGAGTGCAAAGCCAGAGTATTTGGTTGGTGAAATAGCCCGTAATTTAGGCAGTAAAACGCCGATACGTTTAGTCTCGAGTGCAAAAAGCTGGTTATGCAATGCTGATGTTGATTGCAAAGCACCGATATTGCCGCCAGATGCCCCTGAAGAAGTGGAGCGCGTGTCACCGTTTCAGGCGACGACGGCTTATCTACAGCATTTATCTGATACTTGGCAAAGTCAATTTCCTAATGCACCCTTAGCGCAGCAAGATTTAGTAATCACTGTGCCGGCTTCTTTTGATCCAGCGGCACGTGAACTCACGGTAGAATCGGCTCGTGCAGTAGGTCTCGGTCAAGCTATATTATTGGAAGAACCTCAGGCGGCCTTATATAGCTGGATAGAAAAAAGCCAAGGTGATTGGCGCAAACAAACCCGATGCGGCGATATAATTTTAGTCGTTGATATCGGTGGTGGAACCACCGATTTATCCTTAATTGCCGTCACTGAAGATAAGGGTAATTTAGAATTTACTCGGGTTGCAGTAGGGGATCATATCTTACTGGGTGGTGACAATATGGATTTGGCTTTAGCTTATACCGTTAAAGCCAAGCTAGAAAAAGAGGGTAAGCGACTAGAACCTTGGCAGGTGCAAGCCTTAACGCAGAGTTGCCGTGAAGCTAAAGAAAAAATATTGACTACGGCTACGCTAGATAGCATGCCTATGGTTGTGGCAAATCGTGGCTCTTCCTTGTTATCGGGTAATTTACGTACCGAGTTGACGCGGGAAGAAGTTAATCGTGTTTTGGTTGAAGGATTTCTACCTAAAGTAGCTGCTAGCGATAGGCCCGTTAGTCGGACGCGTACCGGATTAAGAACTGCAGGTTTACCTTATGCACAAGATGCGGCTATCACGCGTCATTTGGCGGCTTTTTTAGCTAAACAGCAAAATGCTACTGATGATCTTAATGACATTACGTTACCTGCACATGCAAGTTTCCTTCATCCAACGGCGGTGCTGTTTAATGGCGGCGTATTAAAAGCCGATGCACTCGCTGAACGTTTAATGACCGTGTTAAATACTTGGCTAATGGCCGAGCAAGCACCCGTAGCGAGATTATTGGCCGGAGCTGATTTAGATTTAGCCGTTGCCAGAGGCGCGGCTTATTACGGTTATGTACGCAAAGGTAAAGGCGTTCGGATTAAAGGCGGAACGGCAGCAGCCTATTATGTAGGCATTGAAAGTGCAAGGCCTGCGGTTCCTGGATTACAACCTGAAATTGAAGCCTTGTGTATTGCCCCTTTTGGTATGGAAGAAGGCACTAGCGAAGAATTACCCGATGATGAATTTGGTTTAGTTATCGGTGAACCAGTAAGATTTCGCTTCTTTGCCTCTACTATTCGTCGTGAAGATACTGTAGGTACACGATTGGATTATTGGTTGGATGACGAGTTATCTGAACTTGCAGAAGTCGAAATTACTTTGCCGGTAGAAGGTCGTAGACCCGGTGAAGTCGTACCGGTACATCTATGTGCTGCGGTCACCGAAGTTGGCACGCTTGAATTACAGGCAGTGTCACAAAAGGACAGCGGACGTTGGAAAATAGAGTTTGATGTTCGGGCTGGTGAGTAAAGACTGTGTCACGGCCATTAATTTAGGTAAGGCTAATAATAAATCACTCTTTTTATAGGATGTGCTTCACTATCGTTTTATCGTTCCTACGCTCTGCGTGGGAATGCATCCTGCACCGCTCCTGCGGTGCGTGACGCAGAGCGTCACCTGCGGCATTCCCACGCAGAACGTGGGAACGATATAATAAAAAACAGTATAAAGATTGGAGTTCGTAGGCTGGATAAGCATGGCGCATCCGGCACAATCGGTGGATGCGCCTTGCTTATCCACCCTACATAACAAAATTGAATTTAAACATAACTGACCTATGACAGCAGAAAATAGCACTAAAGAAAGTACCCAAACGCAGTTACTTAAATTAAAAAACTACATTAATCAGGAAATTATCGGTCAGGATGTGCTGGTCGAAAGAATGCTGATAGGTTTATTGGCGGATGGTCATATTTTGGTTGAAGGTGCTCCTGGCCTTGCCAAAACTAGAGCAATTAATGTCTTAAGCAAAGGCATAAAAGGCGATTTTCATCGGGTACAATTCACGCCCGATTTATTACCTGCTGATTTAACTGGCACTGAAATTTAT
Organism: Crenothrix polyspora; assembly: GCA_945903675.1. Taxonomy (GTDB): domain Bacteria; phylum Pseudomonadota; class Gammaproteobacteria; order Methylococcales; family Methylomonadaceae; genus Methylobacter_C. Next base: position 23,134 of record CAMDOP010000006.1, on the reverse strand, counting down.
CGTCCCCAACAGGGCACTTTTGAATTTCAAAAAGGCCCGTTATTTCATAATCTGATTTTAGCGGATGAAATCAACCGCTCGCCTGCTAAAGTACAGGCGGCATTGCTGGAAGCAATGGCAGAGCGACAAATTACTGTCGGTCAGGCGACTTATCCTTTGCCGCAACTGTTTATGGTGATGGCCACGCAAAATCCTATCGAACAGGAAGGCACTTATCCCTTGCCCGAAGCGCAGTTGGATCGGTTTTTATTACATGTAAAAGTCGATTATCCCAAGGCCGAACATGAAAAAAGCATCTTACATTTGGCGCGCAGAGAGGCGCGTTCAGAAGCGTCAATAAAACTAGATAAATTTGAACCGATTAGTCAAAGCACCTTGTTTGATGCGCGTAACCAAGTGCTCGACATCTACATGGCAGAAAGCCTAGAAGATTATTTGTTGCAAATAATATTGGCAACCCGTAATCCGGCTGCTTATGGTGCAGATTTAGCCGCATGGCTGCAATATGGCGCGAGTCCTAGAGCCAGCATCGCCTTAGATCGTTGTTCCAGAGCCAAAGCGTGGTTGTCGCAGCGGGATTTTGTCGGCCCAGAAGATATACAAGACATGGCTTACGATGTTTTACGTCATCGATTAATTTTGTCTTATGAGGCAGAAGCCGAAGGCATTACTACCGATCATTTTATAAAAGAGCTGATTGCTAGGATTGCCGTACCTTGATGTTAGCTAGTAAAGTCGCTGATCCTGCTAAAGACCTTGTTTCGGTTTCGTTAAAAACCTTGATCGATTTGGCGAAACCCGCCAGTCGTTTGGATTTACAGCACAGTAAAAACCGAGCTCAACAAAGTGGCGCCTATGTGTCGCGCTTTAAAGGCCGAGGCATGGAGTTTGATGAAGCTAGACTTTATCAACCCGGTGATGATATTCGTACTATTGACTGGCGGGTTACTGCGCGTACGGGTAAAACCTATACCAAAGTCTTTAGAGAAGAGCGTGAACGGCCGGTATTTATTTCCGTAGACGATCGTTTGACCATGCACTTTGCCACGCGCGGGGTCTTTAAATCGGTACTAGCAGCTAAATTGGCAGGCTTATTAGCCTGGGCGGCTGAGCATCATGGCGATAGGATAGGCGGTCAATTGTTTTCGGAACAGGACTGCTATGAGTTAAAGCCACAAAACGGTAGACATGCGGTGCTTAGGTTTTTAAATGCCTTGGTTAAGCCTCAACAATCAGCTGATAAGCATTTCACCTTGTCTCAGGTATTGGCAAGATTAAACCAACATGCACGTCCGGGTAGTCTGGTTTATATCGTCAGTGATTTTCGTGGCATCAATGATGAGTCTGAAACCCATATTGCCAAGCTGTCGCGACATTGCGAAGTCGTGCTGATTTTTATTTATGATCCTTTAGAAAGCAGTTTGCCGGTTAAAGGTCGTTTTAGATTCACCGATGAACGTAGCGATGTAGTGGTTGATGCCGGCGATCAAAAGGGCTTATCTGACTATCATCAGCGTTTTACTGAGCGCCAACAGCGTTTAGAATCATTAGCTAAAAAAAGAGGCCTAGCATTTATTCAATGCAGTACGCAGGACGATCCTGTGCAATGCTTAAGATGAGATACTGTAAATAGAAACGCGTAGGTCGGGCATTCGTGCCCGACAATGAGGACTATTGAATGCCGATTGTCGGGCGACGATAAAGCCGTCACCCGACCTACGCTTTTATCCCTACCATGCTGTTGTTAACTAAATAAAATGCAAGAAACTGAGCTAGCCCTTAAAGATATACACTTACCCGATGCGATCAGTTGGTGGCCTCCGGCTATTGGCTGGTGGTTGCTGGTCTTGTTAATTCCAACACTGCTAATGTTTTCCTATTGGCTTTATATACGACTGACCCGTAAAACGGCGTTAAAAACAGCTAAAAAAACCTTGTCGGCTATCAAGCTTAATACTGAGCTAGATAATACCCAAAAACTTCGAGAGCTATCCATACTACTGCGCCGTGTCGCGGTAAGCCTTGCACCCAGAACCGAAGTCGCCAGCTTAACAGGGCACTCATGGTTAGCCTTTCTTGATCAATCCTTAAGCGGAGCACCGTTTTCCCAAGGCGGCGGTCAAGTATTGATTACAGCACCTTATCGTAATACTGCACCTAGCGATCAGGAAATAACGATACTCTTCAGCCTTAGTGAAGAGTGGCTTAAAGCTCAAACTAAACCAGCTAAGAAAAGACTAAAATCATGATTTATTTTGTATGGCCTTGGCTGTTAACACTCTTGCCATTACCTCTATTAATACGCTGGTTGCTGCCTGCTCATCACCCTACAGAACAAGCCGCCTTAAAAGTTCCTTTTTTGGCTGATTTTTCTGTAGGTCAAACGATGACTAGTTCACAAGCCAAGCAATGGCCGTTATTACTTGCGGCTATCGCTTGGTTGTTATTAGTACTGGCTTGCACGCGTCCACAATATTTGGGTGAACCCATAGAACAAGCCGTGAGTGGTCGAGATTTAATGCTGGCCGTAGATTTATCCGGCAGTATGGAAGAGCAAGATTTCATGATCAACAATAAGCCGGTCGATAGACTGACGGCTAGTAAATGGGTGGCGGGTGATTTTATTAATCGCAGGGTAGGTGACCGTATCGGCTTGATACTGTTTGGTACTCAAGCTTATTTGCAAACACCGCTCACCTTTGACAGAAAAACCGTGTTGACCTTACTGAATGAATCCGTGATTGGTCTTGCTGGCGAGAATACCGCCATAGGTGATGCTATCGGTTTGGCGGTTAAACGCCTTAAAAATCAAGCCGCCAATAGCTGCGTGTTGATCTTGATGACCGATGGCGCTAATACCGCGGGTGAAATAGCTCCCTTAAAAGCGGCAGAGCTCGCGGCCGCTAGCCATTTGAAAATATATACCATCGGCATAGGAGCTGATGAAATGATTGTGCGCAGTTTGTTTGGTAACCGTAAAGTAAATCCCTCGCGTGATTTAGATGAAAACACCTTAGTCAAAATTGCTGAAAGCACGGGCGGCCGTTATTTTCGAGCCAGAAATGCGGATGAGCTTAATAATATCTATATGTTATTGGACAAATTGGAGCCGGTAGAAAAAGATAAACAATACTTCAGGCCGCGTAGCGAATTATATATCTGGCCGTTATCACTGGCACTGAGTTTAGTAAGTGTTATCTGTTTATCACGCTTGAGGTGGTCATGAGTTTTTCTGAATTTCATTTCATTAGACCGACTTGGTTGTTGGCTTTGTTTCCTTATTTAATCATCCTCGTGTTCATGCTCAGAAACAAGCTGAGTCGCGGCAATTGGTCGGCCGTGTGTGATGCTCAATTGCTGCCCTACTTATTGCAAGAAAAACCCAGTCAGAATAATCGCTTGGTACTGACATCTAGCGCTATTGCAGCTTTTTTGGTTATTTTCGCCTTAGCTGGGCCTAGTTGGCAGCGCATTCCCTCACCGGTATTTAGAAATGAATCGGCCTTGGTGATTGCTTTGGATTTATCGCGTTCTATGGATGCAGAAGATATTAAACCCAGTCGCTTGATACGTGCGCGTTATAAAATCGCCGATATTTTAAAGCGTCGCAAAGATGGCCAGACGGCCTTGTTGGTTTATTCTGGTGCTGCCTTTACTGTAACACCCTTAACAGATGATATAGAAACAATAGCCAGTCAGTTAACGGCGCTGACTACTGATATTATGCCCAGCGAGGGCGATGATGCCGAGCTTGTCCTGAAAAAAGCAGTGGACTTGTTTAAGCAGGCAGGACTACAAAAAGGCCAGATACTCTTGGTGACTGATGGCGTTGATCTTGATAAAACAAGCTCTACAGTCAGTGCGCTGGAAAACTATAGTCTTTCAATTTTAGGTGTCGGTACGCCTGATGGAGCGCCTGTCGCATTACCACAGGGCGGCTTTTTAAAAGATGAACACGGCTCTATAGTGGTTCCTAAATTAAAGGCGGCTGATTTGGCAACGCTGGCACAGCAAGGCAACGGTGTTTATCAAACCATCAGTACCGATGACAGCGATATACTCGCTTTGTTATCAGCATTAGATAAACCCCTACAAGAGCAAGGCAAAGAAAATAAAAATCTACTGTTAGATCAATGGGAGGATAAGGGGCCTTGGTTGTTATTACTGGTATTGCCGCTTGCAGCCTTGAACTTTAGAAAAGGTCTATTAACTATCGCCTTAGTGTTGTTATTGCCATTACCTGAAAACAGTTACGCTGTTGAATGGCAAGACTTATGGCAGAACAAAGATCAGCAGGCAGAGCAGGCTTATAAAAATAAGCAATTTGAGCAGGCAGCGACCTTATTTGAAAATCCAGACTGGAAAGCGGCGGCTCACTACAAAGCGGGTGCTTACGATAAAGCACTGGAAAGCCTCGTTCCCAAGCCTGAACTTGGGAACGAGAGAAAAAATGCCAATGTATTTTATAATCAAGCTAATGCCTTAGCGAAATCAGGTCAGTTGGAGCAGGCTATCAAAGCTTACGAAAAAGCTTTGGCACTCAATCCTGAAGACACCGATGCCAAATACAATAAAGAGCTGGTAGAAAAAACGCTGGACAAACAAAAGCAGGAACAAAAAAAGCAGGATCAACAAAAAAAAGACGATAAGCAAGATAAACAGGACAAGTCTGATAAAGACGATCAGCAAAAAAAGGACGGCGAACCTTCAGATAAATCGGAACAACAAAAAGCCTCCGAACAAAAGCCAGAGCAGTCCGAAGAAAAGAAATCTCAGCAGCAACAAGCCGATGAGCAGGGTACGCCTGATAATAAAGAACCCGAAAAACAACCCGAAGCCGATAAGGCAGAGCAAGCAGCCGAACCTAAAAAAACCGACGCTAAACAACAACCTAAACCAGCTACTGAAATAGCTCAACCAACGACTGAGCAGCAACAAGCCAATGAGCAATGGTTGAACAGAATTCCTGATGATCCAGCGGGTTTGTTAAAACGTAAATTCAAATATCAATATGGGCAACAGCGAGGGCAGTGAGCCTCATAAAACGCCACTATGAATAATACCTACCTATTTGTCTATGGCAGCCTGCGACCAGGCACTAACAGCGAGATGTTTCAGGTGTTGGCGCGGCAGGCTGATTTTGTGGGCGAGGCAAGTTATCAAGGCAAGCTTTATAAGATCGATGACTATCCCGGTGCTGTACCCTCTAAAAATAAGACCGACCTAGTGCAAGGTGACGTCTATCAACTTTACAATTCGGAATTAATACTGTCACAATTAGACCAATACGAAGAATGCGGTCCCGGTTTTTTGCAGCCCACCGAGTATGTGCGTGAACTTTGTGAGCTTAGGCTTCAAAATGATCAGATCATTCAAGCCTGGTTTTATCGCTACAATCGAGCCACGGATGCTCTTGAGTTATTAGCTTCGGGCGATTTTGTTGCCGACCTTGCCGGGAAGACGATAGCCTCCTAGACTAAGGCTAATCTCTTTACTAAGTGTATTTTATCGTTCCCACACGCTGCGCTCATCGGTATGCACAAGTATTCTGTATACTTGGAGTAAAACAGCTTTAGCTGTTTTAACGCGCAAAGACAGGGTGGGCAAACGAAATAGCTGTTTGCATACCCTACATGCTGACAAGCAAGTTGCAGTAGGTTGGTCTAACGGCTCTATCGTTAACCCAACATTGATGCCGAGTAGTGTGGGTTGCGAAAAGCACGCATTTCCACTCGAAAACACACGAAGTCCAGTGGAAACACACGAAGTCCAGTGGAAACACACGAAGTCCAGTGGAAACACATGAAGTCCAGTGGAAACACAAGAAACCCAGCGAAAGCACACGTTATCGCGTGAAAACACAAAATACCCAGCGAAAAGTCCGTAAGTCGTAGGGCTGTTTCGCGACACAATACGACTGGTCTGCTGGTTCCCAAGCTCCAGCTTGGGAACCCAGAAAGCGAAGCTCTAGCTTCGCAAGACAGGAAGCTAGAGCTTCTGGGTTTGAGTTCCCAAGCTGGAGCTTGGGAACTAGCGGAATCTTTGAGTCTTAATCCATTCTTAATCAGGGTGTTGGTTTTTAGTAACCTATCATTAACGATGTGCAGTTTTTGATTGTTACGTGTCAGGAAAAAGACTTTCCTGTTTTTGAGGGTAAGTAATGGAGGGTTGCGTGTTGTTATTTTGTTCAATAATCCGCTGATGGTAAGCTTCGTTTATTGTGGATAGGCGCTATCGCTGCGAATCCAGTCTACAGTATTGATCTGCCGTAGGGCCTCTGTGTCTTAAAAAACTTGATCATTACTCACTACCACTTGTTAATCTAAATCCTTATTTTCTTTCCAAATCGCAAACCATTCTGTTAAGTCACGAGTTTCACCTAGGCCGCTAAGGCGGCGATCAATGGTGTCATGATTGCCCCACACGACTTCTGGGTAAGCGCCATCGGCGACACGCGCTTCGATATCTTTACAATACAGGCCTAGTTCGCGTTGAACATAAAAGCCGTAGGTGCGGCAAGCGACTGGGCGGTGTTCGTAAACTGTACAGGCACCCTTTGCTTGATCTAACATCGGGCAAGTGATGGGGCGAGAACTCTGCTGCACTAAGGCTGCAATACCTAGCTCAATGTCCTGTAATTGATCTTGGGGTAGGGCAGCTAAACCGACCTTTAGCCATTCCCATTCTTCAGTCGTCAGTCTGGGTATTTCGGCCAATCGCCTGCAACAACCATCGCAACCTAAGCGGCATAGCCAATCCAGATGCTTATCGCTGATGCTTGTTACGCGGTCAGCTATATCATCATGGAGTTGGCTGAGTATGTTTAGCTTCACCATGGCTTATTATTTATTTGTTCCAAGGCATAATCGGTACGGTAGATATGCTGTTGGCAGGTGCACCTTCAATCAATTTTCGGCTGATAGCGACATACACTAAGGTGTTGCGCTTAGCGTCAAACATGCGGCTGACTTTAGTTTCTTTAAATAACAGTGAGGTGTCTTCGGTGAAGGCTGTTTCTTCTTGGGGTAACTTGCCGTTGATGACGATAGGGCCAACTTGGCGACAGGCGATTGAAAATTGTGAAGGATCTTCTGCAACGCCCAAGGTTCCAGCAATACCACCCGTTTTGGCTTGACTGATATGACAAGAAACGCCTTGTACCTTTGGATCATCGAAGGCTTGTACACAGACTTTATGATTAGAGCCGATGAACTTCCATGTGGTGGTAATACAGCCAATATCTTCAGCTTGCGCCGCAGGTGTTGAAAAGGCCAATAATAATGCGCAGCTTGCCGTTATTTTTTTCATAGAATGTCCATGGGGTACTATTTTATAAGGATATGAGTTTGATTTTTACAGCATTGAGTTTTGAGCGCTAAACTAAACTAAACTAAACTAAACAGTGCAACTCGCTAAATGAGTTTAGTGTTTAGGCCCTGCTTGACTGGCGCACTTAATGCACTGGCTAGTAAAAGGTACTGCCGCTAAGCGTTCTTTGCTGATAGGCTCGGCGCACTGTTCACAAATGCCATAGCAACCATTATCTATATTGGATATAGCTAGTTTGATTTGCTCTATTTCGGCTCTGGCCGAATTACCTAACTGATCAATCACTTCATTATTTTCGTTTTGTGTCGCCTGCTCTGCAAAATCATGTTCTAAAGGATTTTGGTCATGTCTGACATCATGAGTGATGTTATCCAGTCGGTTATTGAGTTCTTCTAATAATGTGTTTAACACGTCACGCACTTTGTCATACTCTTTCATTTATTATTACTCCGATTTTTAGATAATGGAGTCATTCTTAATACTAAAGCTAAATGACTGGTTTGACCTATATCCTATCATACACTTGATGGACTAGCAGCCTATCTGATGATGCTGGGCTATGAAATATGCTATCCACGCATTGTGGATTCTGGTTAAGAGTGGCAAATTTTGTAATAAAACCCTGCTATTTGATACACTATTAACTTATAGATAACTATAGAGACTAATATGTCGATTACTTTAAAAGAGCTTGCCGATTTTTGTGATGCCCAGATTGTAGGTGGAAATAGTTCATGTGTTATTGATTCTGCTGCCGATATTACTTCAGCACAATTAGGTCAGGTGACTCAATTAACGAATAGCAAATACACAAAACATCTTCAAAACTCCAATGCTACAGCTTGTTTTATTGCTGAAGGCTTTGCCGTAGATAATGTCCCTGAAAGTTTAGCTTTGCTCGTTTGTGCTGATCCTGAGATGAGTTTCATCAAGGCAACCGAGTTTTTGCATCCTGCTACGATCTATCCAGTACAAATTGCTCCGGAAGCTATTATTGGAGCTAATGTTAGCCTTGCTGATGATGTTTATATTGGGCCTTATGCGGTTATCGGTGTAAATTCTAGTATCGGTAAAGGTAGCGTGATTCTGGCTGGTGCTTATTTAGGCAATAACGTTAGCATAGGAGAAAATTGCCGTATTTATCCTTATGCAGTGATCTATGATGATGTGGTGCTTGGTAATAATGTCATTATTCATTCGGGTGCCATTATTGGTGCTGATGGTTTTGGATATAAGTTTAGAAATCATCAGCATGTTAAAGTGCCGCAAGTCGGTAATGTCGTTATTAATGATAATGTTGAAATCGGTGCTAATACTTGTGTAGACAGAGGTGCGTTGGGCAGTACTGTCATAGGTAAAGGTAGTAAGATTGATAATTTAGTACAGATTGGCCACAACAATAAAATTGGACAGCATGTCATTATGTGTGGCTTAACCGGTGTATCGGGTTCTTGTCAAATTGATGATTACGCTATATTGGCCGGTAGTTCAGGTATTGCCGACCATGTCAATATCGGTACAGGTGCGGTAGTGATGGCGCGTTCTGGTGTGGCGGGTGATGTGAAAGCTGGAGCACAGGTTTTTGGTAGTCCGGCAAAAGATAAAAAAACGGCTTATAAGGAGCAAATTGCTTTAAGTAAGTTGCCGGAGTTACTCAAGAAAGTAAAGCTTCTGGAGGAAAAAATCCAGGCTTTAGAGCAGGCGCCACAGTAGTTTTATATGACATTTATGATATTGAACAAGCTCTCGATGTTCATCTTATAAAGTAAAAATCAACTTTCGTTAGTGTAACAGATGACGAATAACCAACTAATATAGTAAACTATATCCCTACGAAACGGTTAAGCATAATGACAGCAACAGAAAACGTTCATCTACACGAAATTAATAAGTTTGGTTCTATGGCCGAACTTTGGTGGGATACTCAAGGTGAATTTAAAACCTTGCATGATATTAATCCACTTCGCCTAGAGTTTATTGAACGCTATGCAGAGATCTCCGGTAATCGGTTTGTTGATGTAGGTTGTGGTGGTGGTATTTTGACTGAAGGTTTGGCGAGGCATGGTGCCGATGCTTTAGGCATAGACCTTAGTGCTGAGCTCATAGATATTGCTGATTTGCATAGCCTAGAATCTGGTGTTAACGCGCATTATCAAAAAATCAGCGTTGAAACTTTAGCCCAAGAACAGCCAGGTAGTTTTGATCATGTCACTTGCATGGAAATGTTAGAGCATGTGCCTGATCCGGGTTCTATTATTGCGGCTTGTGCCACGTTGGTAAAGCCGGGCGGTATGGTGTTTTTCTCTACACTTAATCGCCAACCTAGAGCCTATTTAATGGCCATAGTCGCGGCTGAATATTTGTTACGTATGCTGCCTAAAGGCACGCATGATTATAAAACCTTTATTAAGCCCTCTGAGCTCAGTAGTTCGGCGCGTGCAGCAGGTCTTGAGCTACAGGCTATGATCGGTATTGAATATAGTCCTTTTGATAAGCGCTTTAGATTGGGTAAAGATGTGGGTGTTAATTATATTGCCGCCTTTAAACGACCCGAATAAAGATGACGATGATGCCTTTAAAAGATAACGTTATTTTAATTACTGGTGCCGGTGGTGGTCTTGGTAGTACTGCCGCGTTAACACTGGCAAAAAGTGGTGCGCACATTATTTTGCTAGATAAAAATATCGCCAAGTTAGAAGCCGTTTATGATGCTATTTTGGCTGCTGGTGCCCCCGAGCCGATTATTTATCCCTTTGATCTGGCTGGCGCTAATGAAAATGACTATCAAGACTTAGCCGATAAAATTGCTGATGAATACGGATCTTTACAGGGTTTATTGCATTCAGCTGTTGAATTTAGTTCATTTACGCCCATTTCCCAATTTAGCACTAAAGACTGGGGTCATACACTAAATGTAAATTTAAACGCACCGTTTTTATTAACGCGTGTATTGCTGCCGATGCTGCAAAAAAGCCCAAAGGCTTCTATTGTTTTCACCTCTGATAGTGCTGCAAGAATTCCTCACGCTTATTTAGGTGCTTATGGTGTCTCAAAAATAGCCTTAGAAGGTTTTGTAAAAATATTGGCAGATGAGCTGGATTCCGCAGGTCACATTAGAGCCAATATTCTTATACCGGGTGCGGTAGACTCACCTTTAAGAAAACGCGCTTATCCCGCAGAAGATAAAAATAAATTACCTACTTTAGAATCACTGGCTCCGGCTTATTTATATTTATTCGGCACTGAAAGCCTAACTGTAAATGGCCAAACCATTGATGCCCGCACTTTTCATTTATAATTTATTATTATGGCCGAACGAGAAAGCATAGTTTTAACCAGAGATGTTAATATTATTACCATCCCTGATGGAACCCCAGATACCTTAAGCAAAGGCGCAATGGTGACGATACATCAGTCTCTGGGCAATAATTATACCGTTATCACTGAATACGGTCATATGGTGCGTATTGCCGGTCCTGATGCCGATGCCTTAGGAATGGAAGCTCATCAACTGCATACCTTGGTTTCTGAAACCAGTGCTGAAGCGGTTGAGAAAAATTGCTGGGAAGTCATGAAAACGGTTTATGATCCTGAAATACCAGTGAATATTGTCGACCTTGGTCTAGTTTATTACTGCAACGTAAAAGAGATAGACGAACACAGTAATTCTGTTAGGGTCATGATGACGCTGACGGCTCCAGGCTGCGGTATGGGGCCAGTTATTCAAGGCGACGTAGAAAAATGTATACGTGCATTGCCGGGCGTTGCTAGTGTTGATGTTGAAGTGGTGCTTGATCCACCTTGGTCACGAGAAATGATGTCAGAAGTCGCACAGTTACAGTTGGGCTTGTTTTAGTTTAGGTAGCTGATGTTACTCAGCCATTCAACGGTTTAAAAAAAAACAAATAATGAGATCGCTATCGCGACGATGTGTTAATCGGGTATTCGCACCCGAAGGCGAGATACTTTCTTTTGCTCCGCCAAAAGAAAGTATCCAAAGAAAAGGCGGCTCGATTGCCGCTGCTTCCTGCCCTCCTACCCTCCTACCGACGTGCGGCATCCATGCCGCACCCCTTCGGGCCAATCCCAACAAAACCAGCGGTGCTCAGCGCGGCAAACGAGAGTAAACTGACGTTACTGCGTAACGTCAGTTAGGTAAATTATTTTTCGCTAGGCGCTTATTTCAATAGGCCGGCCAACATCTCTAGTCTTTTCAAGGCGGGTGAGGCTAAAAATTGGACACTTTAACAGACTCGCCCCATAAATGAGTGATCACTTGTTCGGGATTAGCACTGGGGCTATTGCTCCAAAAGTTGACGCTGGCAATTTGATGATTGGGCGCTAACAAACCTTGTTCAAACAATCGGCTTTTTAACTGGTTGGCCACTGCGGCGCCAGTATCAATCAACACAACACCTTCACCTACCACCTCCTGAATCAGCTGCTTTAAAAAGGGGTAATGCGTGCAGCCAAGCACGATGCTATCAGCACCCTGATCTAATAACGGTTTGCAATATTGCTTAATCAGCGCCCGCGTGCTGTCATGACTTAATTCGCCGCGCTCTACACATTCAACCAAGCCAACACACGCTTGCGTGACCACTTCTACATTACGACCATAGCTTTCCAATAATGCCGCAAACTGAGCGCTTTGCAGCGTGCCCGTGGTGGCTAGTACGCCGATAATGCCTGAGCTGCTGGCTGCTGCAGCAGGTTTAACCGCAGGTTCCATGCCTATGATGGGTAAACGGTATTTCGCCCGCATTTGATCAATAGCGGCAGCGGTGGCGGTATTACAAGCCACGACCAATGCTTTGGCGTCTTTGGCGATTAAAAAGTCAGCGATTGCAAAACAGCGCGCTTGAATTTCACTTACGCTTTTATTGCCATAAGGAGCATGGATGCTATCGGCTACATAAAGCAGATGTTCGTTGGGAAGTAAACGGTGGATATGCTTTAAAACTGAAATGCCACCCACGCCCGAATCAAATACGGCGATTGGTTTAGGGTTATTGATATTAGGATGAGCGATCATTTCTATGCCAGTATCATTTACAATGACTGTATTATAGACAGTTTTTGGCATTAGTCTTAGTTGGTACTTGGCTGAAAAAATAGAGCTATATTTATGTTGTATGGGCCATCGGTTAAGTAAAATTTATACAGGTACATTTAGTTAAGCTAGAACGCTATTTTTAAGTTAAATTATAGCGATATTAATTAAGCTAATAAAATACCTATGACTACTTTATTTCCTATACCTAAAAATCATCCACAACGTTTTGTGCTTCATAATGAAGTCCATGCCAGAGCACCTTTCAATCTTAACTTACCTGTTAGAACTAGTCATTTGGCCTTATTGCTTTCTAGCGATGAAAAGCTTCAAGAGCGTCAGCACTTGATTTCACTTTGTGAAAGGTTTGGCGTTACGCCACCTGCTAAAGAAGCAGATCACTTCAGTGCCAATTTAAATTCTTTTCAGATACGCTGGGAACAACACGGTGAGTTTAGTACCTATAGTTTTTATGTTCACGATACGCCAGAAGATCCTTTTGCCGACTCTGCATTAAAAAAAGTTCCTGTAGATTGGTTGTCGCAATTAACCGGACAAGTCATAGTGGCCACTCATGCTATTGTTGCGTGTCCCGCTGATATTAATTATCAAGAAGAGGATGTGGATTTAGCATCATTATCGAGTTATTTTGCCGGAAACCCCATTATTGGCTCTAAGGTAACAGGTGGGGCAGCCTCAGTATTTACTGATTTTCGTATTCATGTTGATGGATTTAGTCGCTTCTTCATTATTAATCATGGCTTGCGTGCCGAACAAGCGGGGCGTTTATTACAACGCCTATTTGAAATTGAAGTTTATAGAGTGATGGCCTTGATGGCTTTTCCCGTGGCACGTAAACTCAATCCGGCTTTAAATAAATCAGATCGACAACTTTATACCATCACTAATGCCATGACGCTGCCTGATCATAATGATGCAGAATTGTTGGATGAGTTAACGACCTTAGCGGCTGAAGTTGAAAATCATATCTCTAGCAATCACTTTCGCTTTGCTGCGGCTAGTGCTTATTATCAGCTTGTTGAGCAGCGGGTTACGGATTTGCGAGAAGTGCGAATTCAAGGTATACAAACCATAGGTGAGTTTATTAAGCGTAGGCTTGAACCGGCCATTAATACCTGTGAATCGCTGTCTTACCGTTTCACTTTATTATCTGAGCGAGTAAGTAATGCCAGTCAGTTATTACGCACGCGAGTTGATATTATTATTGAGCGTCAAAATCAAAGCTTGTTAACATCGATGGCTTTGCGTGCAAAAATGCAACTAAGAATGCAACAAATGGTTGAAGGTATTTCAATGGTCGCTATTACTTATTATGCGGCCAGTCTAACCGGCAAAATAGCCGAGACTTTTAATGTGCTGGGATGGAAGATAAAACCTGAGCTCATAGAGGGACTATCCATACCTTTTATTTTAATTATTATCGTCATTAGTTCTAAACGGATGCATAAGATTATTGCCAATACCACGGAGTGATCTGTTTAATAATAAATGGGATGGGCTAACGACGCTCCTGTGACAATTCTTTATGCCTAAGTGCTTAGTTACAGTGGCTAAGTTATTAACTGAAGTTATGCAGTAACGTTATTTTACGCTCGTTTGCCGCGCCGAGCGCTGCAGGTTTTGTCGGGATTAGCTCGAAGGGGCGCGGCATGGATGCCGCGCGTCGGTAGGAGGGCAGGAAGGAAGCCCTTTCTACCGACCCCCGACAAAACCGAGGAGCGCAGATTGAGCGGCAATAGAGCCGCCTTTTCTTTGGATACTTTCTTTTGGCTACGCAAAAGAAAGTATCTCGCCTTCGGGTGCGATAATCCGATTCAAAAATCGTCGCGATAGCGACCTCATTATTTGTTTTTTATAAATCGTTGTGACTGCGTAACATCAGTAGATGTTCATTGATGCGTTGGATGCGAAAATAAAGCCTTAGACATGCCACTGAGCAATCATTTTATTGCATTCTGCTCGCCATAAACAAAATTCGTTAGGATGACAATGATTGGATAAATGATTATTGAAGCAAGGTTCATGATGCATGATTATTTGAATGGCACGAATCAATTCATCTTTTTGTGTGTAGGTTTCTGAGCTTTCAATACCTATCGATTTTGCTAAACGTCGCAGACCTTTAATGCTCATGCCACCATCTTCAGTACTAATAGTGAGGTAGCGCGTAATCAGCATGTTAAAAAAGTCATGTTCTGCAAAAAGCCAGTCATCTACTTCTTGTCCTGATTTAAACCCCCTGTTCAGCGCTTTATAATAAGCGGCTTCGGAAATCCAGTGTAGTTGGAAAGCACAATCTGAGGGCCTTTCAGCTGAACGAACTTTCATATCAGTTTCTCCATAATTATTCTTCTTAAAGTCGAAAATATTTATTGCTGTAGGCGTTGACTTACTATTAACTTAAAAGTGCCATTAAAAAGTTAATATGATTAAAGGTTAGGAATTTAATATAACTGAAAAGCAGAGTCGATATGTCCGGAGATTACTGTGTTTTTGTACTTGTTTGCAAATCTAAAATTTGTTTATTAGCATAATAAGGGAGAAAAGTACCAAGATCTCTACTTACTTTCCTTATACGGTAGAATATCGGAGTTTCAAAAAATGATAAAGAATTTAAATCAGGGCATATGGCTATTAAGATGATGACTCATCTACTGTTAATGATTTGAATTATGTCAAATCAGAAAACATAAGCATTATTCATGTTATGTCATGATTAAGTTGAGTATCAATTTTCCTAGTCTAAATAACGGGGAAAATTACTTCTGACTATGGAATAACTTCAATGCTGTTTGATAGGCTTTATTTAACTTTCAATAATCTCAGGTGCTTTTCTCGTTTCGTCTTTGCCTATTGTTAATAAATCCAAGACTAATAAGATAAATCCTGCAAAGGTTATGCCTTCAAAAAACAAGCGCCAAATCATCGCATTTTGAAATGAGGGGTGACTTTGAGCAGTAAAATACCCGCCCCATGTTGAGCCTTCAACTGCTCTCTCAATAAATGATTGTTCGTAACCCGCTATCAATAGCGCAATCGTCATGCCGAGAACACCACCATTAAGTAAACCTAAAGCCTATTTCCAGCGCGAAGTATTCTGACTAGCACCGCCCATTCAGACATCACCACGCCAATGTTGTATGGCCACTGACAGTATCAGCGCGGCATAAGAAATATAAGCGGCAATTTTAATGTTGATTACAGGATTTACTTTAGACTAGGCAAACAGTAATGCGTAACTTGCACCTGCCAGTATGATTAAAGCGGATGAAAAAAATGTAATAAAAAAATCTTCTAAAGCAACAGGTTCAATCATAAGTAGTTAATCTGAATGTTTGTTATTAAAAAAACGAAGAATTAGCCTTTATCGCTGATAAAGATGAGGTTATTTTTTATATTCAGTAATCAGATCCTCAATTACTCGTTTCTTATTGAACAGCAATAAGGTGTTATGTATTAAGTAACACTTCACTTAAGAGCGTGCCGTCTAATTCTTTTAAAAATTGTTCATTAGCACGACCAAGTAATGAGGTTAATTTACATTGCCCTTGGATGGGGCATAGACCTTGTTTTTTTGGATTGAAGCATTCGACGATATGAAAATTTGCTTCCATTTGTCTAACGACTTCTCCGACACGAATTTGGTCAGCCGACTTAGATAAATATAAACCACCATTTTTGCCTCGGACAGATTTAATAAAGCCCTTTAGGCCAAGGCTATGTACGACTTTAACCAAATGGTTGCGGGATATATTAAAAAAAGTAGATAGCTCTGTAATCGTTACGCGTTGATCTGGATGCATCGCCAAATAAATTAAAACTCTTAAAGAATAGTCGGTGTGAAGGGTCAGTTGCATAATTTTTAATTATAAAATGTATTTGACATACATTTTATAGGAATTTAGAATATATTAAAGCTGTATTTTAAATGCATCTTATATCCACTTAATGTGGTGATTCAATAGTCTTCTAAAACATCGAGAAAAACATGACTGAAACAACTACGCTTTATGAACAACTAGGCGGCGAAGCCGCTGTTAATGCAGCCGTTGATATTTTTTATCGAAAAGTGTTATCTGATCATCGAATTAATCGATTTTTTGATGACGTTGATATGGCTAAACAGGCGGCAAAACAAAAAGCTTTTTTAACGATGGCATTTGGAGGTCCACATAACTATACCGGTGAAGACATGCGTAAAGGCCATGCTCATTTAGTTAAATTAGGTTTAGATGACAGTCATTTTGATGCGGTTATAGAAAATCTGGGCGCAACGCTGGTTGAACTTAATGTTCCTCAGGAACTAATTGCACAAGTGGCTGCTATCGGTGAAAGCACTCGCAACGATGTATTAGGACGCTAAGTAAAGGTTGTGGGAATGTCGTTAAAAACAATTAAGTTAAATGATCGTGAAATAGCCTGTCAGGAGGATGATTCGGTTCTGGATGCGCTATTACGTGACAATATTGACATTCCCAACAATTGTAGGAAAGGTGTTTGTCAAAGCTGTATGATTCGTAGCCTAGATAATGCACCGCCTGCTGCCTCACAAAAGGGACTAACCGATGTTTTGCAGCATCAAAATTATTTTCTAGCGTGTTTATGTTATCCCGAACAAGACATGACTATCAGTTTAAATAAGCCAAAGGATTTTTTTACAGAAACAACGGTTATTGATAAAAAGCTCTTAAATTCTGACATGCTATTATTAACCCTAAAGTGCAGTACACCTTTGGATTATTATGCAGGACAATTTGTTAATTTAAAACGTCATGACGGATTACAGCGCAGCTATTCAATTGCAAACAATCATTTATTAAATCCTGATAGCCTAACATTCCATATTCGAAAACTTAAGGATGGACTATTTAGTGAGTGGGCTTATCAGGAGCTTGCGGTAGGCGATACCCTTGATATCTCAGATCCACAGGGACTTTGTTATTATCTGCCTAACCAACTTGATCAAAATCTAATGTTAATAGGTACGGGTAGTGGCCTTGCTCCGTTGCTCGGTATTATCAGTGAAGCACTGCATCAAGGTCACAGAGGTGATATCCATTTATTTCATGGTAGTCGAGAAATAGAGGGGCTCTATTTGATCGAAGAAATGCAACAATTGACACAGCAATATCAAAATTTCTATTACACGCCGTGCTTATCTAGTGAAACTTTAGCTAACGGATTTGCTAAAGGACGTGCGCATGATGTGGCGATGTCCAATATACCTAGTTTAAAGGATTGGCGCATTTATTTATGTGGTCATCCTGATATGGTACATCAAGCGAAAAGACAGGCTTTTTTAAAGGGGTCAGCGATTCAAAATATTTATGCCGATGCCTTTCATGTAGGAACAGCCTCAGTAAAGTAAAGGACGGTATTTATTAATGAGAGCTAACTGATGACCTTTTTCGACAACTTTACGATAGCATCTAATCAGTTAACATTGATTCAAAAAAGCTATGCCGCATTAGCATGTCTAATGGCTATTTTTTTGACAGCGACGGTTACTCAACTTTACGCCATTGAAAATGCTGGGATTTTAGTGGCTTCAATGGGCGCTTCAGCGGTGCTTTTATTTGTGGTACCTAGTAGTACGATGGCCAAACCTTGGCCTTTTGCTGCCGGTCAAATGATATCAGCGTTAGTCGGTATTTATATAGCGCATTATGAAACTGACTTTGTAAGGGCATCTGCTTTTGCGGTAGGGCTTTCAGTGTTGTTGATGCTGTTGTTACGGTGCTTGCATCCTCCTGGGGCTGCCACGGCATTAGCCTCCTTACATAATGCCGTAAATGCTGATCTACCCGACTTTAGCTTTTTGTTGATGCCTGTTGGCATCAACGTGGTTATCATGTTAATGATCGCACTGTTGGTCAATCGTCTAATTTTACCGCGTCTTCAGCTTGCAAAAACACCGATGCCTGCGCATTTAACGAATCAAAATGATCAACAAGGCTATTTGCTGAGTATTAATACAGGCGATATAGAGCAAGTCATCCAGAGCTTTGATAAGTTTTTGGATATTGGTACGGATGATTTATGTCAGCTTTTAACACAGTTACATTTACGGTCCTTTCAGAAAAACGCTGCTATAAAAACATGCAGCGATATTATGCAACGCAATATTATCACCGTCGAATATGCCACTGAAGTAGAATCGGCTTGGGCACTGATGCACGAACATCATTTGAAAGTGTTGCCGGTGTTAGATAAATCAAAACGGGTCATTGGAATTGTCACCCATTATGATTTTTTAAAGCATATTAAATTGACGCCTTATCAAAGCTTCCAAGAGAAATGGCTGTCGTTTATTAAGCCCAGTTTAGATGTGACCACTCAAAAGCCCGAAGTGATGGGACATATCATGACTCGAAAAGTTAAGACGCTATCTGCTGACGCGCATATAGCCGAGTTGGTGCCGCTGGTGGTTAATGAAGGTCACCACCATGTTCCTATAGTTGATGATGAAGAGCGATTTATTGGCTTAGTCTTTCAAAGCAGTTTACTCACTGCGCTATTTAATCAACAGGTCTTCGTTGATAGTACTAAGAGCATCCCAGAGCAAGGTTCTGTAATAGAGTGACCTAGTTCATCATCATCATATTATGTCCTTTCGGCAGACAGCGCGTAGTTGGAATGAATTGAAGTCCATAGCCAATATAGGCTGCTTTAAGTTTGTTATGAAGAAAAAATACTGTTCTGGACTTTACGCTGATAGCTGATTATGATGGCCGCTGAAATATTTTTTAAATAAATATCAGTCGGTTACTCATTAAAAAGGTGATTCCTATGTTAGAAATTCAGCAGTTAGCTCCGCAGTTTAGTGTAAAAGACCAACGTAATCAGTTGGTTAATTTATCGGACTTTACCAATAACAAAAACGTCGTCTTATATTTTTATCCTAAAGACGATACTCCAGGTTGCACAATCGAAGCTAATGACTTTACTCGACTCGCCGAAGAGTTTAACCAACACGATACTGTCGTGATCGGTGTCAGCAAAGATTCTTGTGAAAGCCATGTTGATTTCATCAATAAATATGCACTCAAAGTGATGCTGTTAGCAGATACTGAGGGTGAACTCTGTGAGAACTATGATGTTTGGCGAGAAAAAGACAGAAATGGCGTTAAGAGTATGGCCATTTTACGATCAACTTTCATCATTAATAAACAAGGCGTTTTGACTGAAGTCGCTTATGGCGTCAATCATGAAGGCCATGCTGAAGAGATCTTAGAAAAAATTAAACAGCTATAAAACCACCTTGAGGAATTTGACATGATACCCGAACAGTCATTAAATCTACGCGGTAAAGTGGCCCTGATTAGCGGTGCGGGTGTCGGTATAGGTCGCGCTGTGGCACTGGCTTTAGGCAAAGCCGGTGCAACTATTGGTTTGCACTATTATTCTAGTGAAGACAGCGCGCATCAACTCCTTGAGGAATTAACGGCCTTAGATATTAAGGTCATGCTTTTACCCGCCGACTTAACTAAAGAAAGCGGGGCCAACTCTGTGGTCGATAAGCTAGTGGCTAGCACTGGCCGCTTGGATATCGTTGTTAATAATAGTGGCGGCTTAGTTAAACGAGCCAAGATCGAAGATTGCACCTTAGAAAATTGGAATAAATCCTTAGATATTAATCTGACCAGTGCTTTTCTAGTGACTAAACGTGCGATTCCGCATTTACGTGCCAGCGGCAGTGGACGTATCGTTAATATACTGTCACTCTCCGTACAAACCGGTGGCGCAAATGGTGGTGGTGCTTATGCGGCCGCAAAAGGGGGTTTAATGGTGTTTACACATACCTTAGCTAAAGAACTAGCGCCCTATGTTCGTACCAATTCAGTCATGCCAGGCACGGTAGAAACGCAGCATCATGAGATACATTCCACGCCAGAAATGATGGAAAACTACCGCAAGCAAACGCCATTAGGTCGTAATACTTATGCTGAAGAAGTCGCAAGCAGTGTACATTTTTTAGCCAGCGATATGTCTTCTCATATTAATGGTGCCCTGATTGATATTAGTGGTGGTCGATTTTTGCGTTAATATAAAATTTCCCCTAGCCCCTCTTTTCTAAAGAGGGGCTCTGATTACCTAGCTATTCAGTTACTTGAGGCTTCAAACCTAAATAAGTTAGTGTCTTTGGCTTTAGGGAAGATCTCGCTAGTCGGTGTACAATAGCTATTTAAATTCTAGCCGGTATCTATCATGACAACCTATCCTGAAAGAACGTGTTCAATAGAACGTTTAGTCACACATCCTAAATTAGTCGCTGCCGCAAAAGCCGGCACAAAAACCCAACAACGCCGTGATGGCATCTATGGTTTTCCTGGTGAAATTTTTGACCTAGAAGGCATCACTTTTGAAGTGACTAGCTTAGAGCGCCAAAGCTTAGGTGATATGGCCGATGAACACGCGCAAGCAGAAGGTTATCCAAGTTTGGATATGTATAAAGATATCATTTTAAGAATGCATGCCGGCATGGAATGGAAAGCAGAGAGTTTAGTCTGGGTACATAGCTTTAAAATCAAAGAGGCTTGATAGGAACGCTGAGATCTAGCTCGGCAAATTAGTCTATTTTATGCCAGCTGGGGCTAGTTGTTCCCAGTGGGTGCGGTCTCAATTTGAAGTAATTAGATTGCATTTCATGGGACTTGATGGTTTTTTTGATCATCATTATTGGTATCTTGCTTCATGACAAATTCCTAAAATTAGGTTGCGGAGTCTTATTGTCAGGCTGTTTCAAGTAAGCGCTAAGTGATTAATGGTCGTAAACCAACAATAAAGAGTCCGTCACGACCGTCTTCTTTGTGACGATGACATAATTTAAACTGCCCAAAAAAGTAAGATTTTTGGCACAACTTGTCACCTCTTATAAAGTAATAGCTTGCTTGTCTCATAAATCATGGACAAAAAACACTATGAAAATCGACTAGGTATTTGCAGGCTGACTTTAAGTATTCGTGGGTAAATCGATAGTAATGCCCTATATGCGTCAGTGATTGAGAAAACATCAACGCATATCGTCATACAAGCCGAGGTTGGGAATGAAAAAGCAAACTGGTTGCTCATTGTTTCTTCATCAAGGCAAGAAACTGTGATTCGTTTTCCTGCCTTAATATCGATTATTTCCACGCTAGATAATCAAGTTATCGCTTCCACCTGCACCAGATTGTCGGAGAAGCTCGGCGCATGACCCATATTGACAAATTCAGCCGAGCTGATGCTGTTGACTGTGCCTTTGTTCAACTGTCGCCAATAACCCAGCGTTGCGACAATCAATCCGGGATTCACATCAGCGGTGATTTTGGCCTCGCCTTCAAAAGCACCTCGATCATTAAAGACCCTTACCGTATCACCTTGTTTAATGTTGCGCTGCTCAGCATCCAGCGCATTGATCAGTACGAACTGTTCGCCCTGTCCCTTGATTTTTTGCTCCATATTGGCGTAGCAAGAATTTAAAAAGCCATGGCTTTTCGGCGAGATGATATTTAAGGGATATTTTTTCGCCAGATCGGGATTGGTTGCCGACGTTTCTCTGGAACATACATAATCCGGCAAGGAGTCCAGTGCTTCGCCGGACTGGAAGCCTTCATACATCTGACGAAAAGGACCCGCGACAAAGTTTGTAGCGCCGGTTATTTCAAATTCGCATTTACCGGACGGTGTTGGAAAGTTACCGGCTTTATGCGGCGCGCGATTATCCTTGGTTCCGAGGTTAAGTCTGGCAAATCCCAGTTCGCGCAAGGACTCCAGCGTTATGCCCTCGCAAGCGGGCGAGTCCCAGTCTACATAATTTTCCAAGCATTCTGAATCCGACCAAAGAAAGTTCTCTTCTTGATAACCCATGCGAGCCGCTAGTCGCCGAAAAATTTCGTTATTCGGGATGGCCTCGCCCGGTGACTCGACGCATTTAGCATTGTAAGTTAGATACAGATGCCCCCAGGACAGGATCATGTCTTCCAGCTCCGCGCCCATAGACGCAGGCAACAGGATGTCGGCATAACAGGCGGTATCGGAGATGAAATGCTCCGCCGAAACCAGAAACAGCTCTTCGTTGAGTAGACCCCGAACTATCTTGTCGGTCTCCGGTGCCTGGGTGACGGGATTGGCATTCCAGCACATCATCGCTTTAATCGGCGGACCTGCAGGCGGTTCGTCGGTGAGCACGCGACCCAGTTGCAATGCATTAATAACACGCGTGCCCTCGGGAATTAAGTCTGGCCGACAAATGACGTCAAACTTGTAGGGATGCTCCCAGACAGGCATTTGTAATGCGCCGCCGCCGACATGACGCCAAGCTCCGGTCAGCGCGGGCAGGCAGCTGACCGCGCGGATGGTTTGGCCTCCGCCATAATGTCTTTCCAGCGCCACGCCCAGACGGATTACCGCAGGCTGTGTCGTCGCATAGTCATGGGACAGAGTGCGTATCACTTCAGCTGGTATACCGGTGATAGCTTCCGCCCATTCCGGGGTACGCATTTTCGCACGCTCTTTTAAGGCTTCAAAACCGACTGTGTAATTATCGACATAATCCTGATCGACCAGACCTTCTTCAATAATCGTATGTATCATCGCCATAGCCAATGCGCCATCGGTACCCGGTTTTGGCGCAATATGAACATCGGCTTCTTTGGCTGTTTTGGACGCATAACTATCGATTACGATGACTTTCGAACCTTTTTTCTGCGCTTCTTTAATAATGTGCCAGTGATGCAGATTGGTGCTGAC
>CAMDOP010000005.1 GCA_945903675.1 Crenothrix polyspora | reverse complement strand
GATATTCATTAGCTTGGGTATTCCAACCTTTATTAAGCACATTAACGCCGCCATCGGCACGTAAGCTATAATTAGCGGAAATATTTTCCAACCCCCTTTCAAACCGATGATCTAGTCTTGCCACTTCATACCACGTACCCAGATAGCGGTTAATTTCAAAACCATCAATAGCTACAAGTCCTTCAGGAATACCTGTGCAACTAGTCAAAACAAAAGCTATCAGTAGGATAAAATATTTCATGTTAGGTTATGTGAAAGTTATTGAGGGTATCAATTTAGTGTTTATAAATAAATTTTTTAGGACTATCGGTGCATTGAAGTGTTAGAGCTTTCTGCATGAAACACAGAGGCAACTTAAGTTAATACTCAGATTTTTGTTCGCGGCCCAATAAGTTATGTACAGCCGTCCTTGGTGCCAAGCCTTCATAGAGCACTTTATAAGTTTGCTCGATAATGGGCATGTCAATTGCATATTTTTTGGCTAACAAGTAAGTTTCTTTAGCGGCAGATACACCTTCAATCTCTTGACCGATCTCTAGTGTAGCGGTTGCCTGGTCTTTACCATGGCCTAACGCTAAACCAAAACGGCGATTTCTGGATTGGTTATCAGTACACGTCAAAATTAGATCGCCCAAACCAGCAAGCCCCATAAAGGTTTCTGGATTACCACCTAATTTAATACCTAAACGAATGATCTCACCAAGGCCTCGTGTTATTAAGGCTGCACGTGTATTTGCACCAAAACCTAAGCCATCTGCGACACCTGCAGCAATAGCCAGTACATTTTTAACAGCACCGCCGACTTCAACGCCTATAACGTCAGAACTAGTATAGGTTCTAAAAAGATCGCTATGTAGAATACTAGATAATTCTTTGGCAAATACAGGTTGTGTAGCTGCTATGGTAATAGCCGTCGGTAAATTATTAGCAACTTCAAGCGCAAAGGTAGGGCCTGAAAGAATGGCCGCTGGGGTTTGTGTTGAAAATACTTCGGCGACTATTTCATGTAGTAAGCAACCATCATCTGGATTAAAGCCTTTAGTGGCCCAAGCTATTTTAACTGCATTATTTAGGTGTGGCTTAAGTTGTGTCAGTGTGTTTTTAAAGGAATGACTAGGTACGCAAACCAAAATTAAATCACTAAAGTTAGCGACATCTTCGAGTTCTGCGGTGACACTAAGGTTTTCTGGGAAAAAATGACCTGGTAAATAACGTTGGTTTTGATGTTGTTTAGCCAAGATAGCTATTTGCTCCTTATTATGGCCCCATAATAAGGTTTGGCAGCCATTTCGAGCTGCCAATAGTGCAAGTGCTGTTCCCCATGAACCAGCACCTAGGATAGCTATTTTATTCATCGAGGCACATTAATTGATGGAGTCAGAGCTAGGGACTTGTTGTTGCGCATACTGCAATTGCTGGGCATACAACGCATCAAAATTGACTGGCGCTAACAATAATTGTGGAAAGCCACCTTTTGCCACTAAATCTGAAACAGCTTCTCGTGCGTAAGGAAAAAGTATATTAGGGCAAAAGCTACCTAGCATAGGCCCCATTTCTTCTTCAGTAAAACCACTTAAAGTAAAGATTCCTGCTTGACTGACTTCAACCAGATAAGCAATGGTATCAATACTTTTAACTGTAATGGTTATAGTTAGAGCTACCTCAAATAATGATGATTCTAAAGCTTGTATTTGACTGCTAAGATTCAGATCTACAGTAGGCTCCCATTTTTCAGTAAAGATCTTTGGAGAACTTGGCGTCTCAAAAGATAAATCTTTAGTGTATATTTTTTGTATTGAAAATTGTTTTTCTGGTGCTTGTTGTTCTTCAGCCATGAGGTAAGGTCGTTTTTAGTTTAAGTATAAGGATTATTCGGTGACAACGATGACGTTGCTACCATTTGTTTTCAATTGTTTCTTACTGCTGTTTTTTATAGGCAGCTTATAGTCATTTTCCCAAGCTTGCATTCCACCGGTTATAACAAAAACTTGCTCAAAACCTGCTTTAGTTAATATTTTTCCTGCTGATGCAGAGCGTGTTCCATTTAAGCAAGCAATTAATACAGGTTTCTTTTTATGTTCAGATATTTTAGAAATATCTTCAGCTAGTTTACCTAATGGCATACTGATGGCTTGTTCAATATGACTGGGTGAAAAGTCAGTTGCATCTCTTACATCAATTACCAAAGTATCGTTATCATTCATTTTTGCGACCGCTAAAAGCGGTGATATACCTGAAAACTTCTTAAAGGCGGTATCAAATAATTCTTGAATTAAGAGATAAGTAACGACTGCAAGTGCAAGTGATAAAATATAATGGTTTAAAATAAAATCTAAGTAACGTTCCATGGATTATTTATAGGTTAAGTGGATGGGAAAAGTGAGTCTGTGAGCTATTAAAATTATTGAATATCTAGCTATTTTTATACCTTGATATTCAATAATTTTGATTGTGAATGTATCAGAAATACATAAGGAAGTAATTATTTATACACAACTGCTAGCAACGTGTATTAATATAATGATTACCTGCTGTTCATCAAAGCCGACCATTCAATGAAAATGATACCTTCTTTTATTGAATTTGGGTAATGCTTAATACAGACTTGTTTATTATTGATACCCACTTCTATTAAATGATATTGGGGTTTATTGTTAGTGCCTGGAGATAAATTGAAAATGTTGAACAAACCAAAACCTTTAGTATTATTGATTCTTGATGGCTTCGGTTATACATTGGAGCAAGAAAATAATGCCATTGCTATGGCCAATACGCCTTGTTGGGATCAGTTACAAAAGGACTATCCTATGACTTTACTCAATTGTTCTGGTCGCTCAGTTGGCTTGCCAGATGATCAAATGGGTAATTCTGAAGTTGGACATATTCATATCGGTACAGGGCGTTATGTTCCACAAGACTTTTCTAAGGTCAATGATGCTATTGAAGATTCAAGTTTCTTTACTAATCCGGCATTATGTCGCGCTGTTGATTTAGCTAAAGATAATGGTAAAGCTCTGCATATTATGGGCTTGTTGTCAGCAGGTGGCGTTCACAGCCATGAGCAACAAATTTTGGCCATGATTGAATTAGCCGCTATGCGTGGCTTAAGTAATATTTATTTACATGCTTTTTTAGATGGGCGTGATGTTCCACCTAAAAGTGCTACTGGCTCTATTGAATTGATAGAAGCTAAGTTTGCCGAACTGGGCGTAGGCCGTATTGTTTCAATAACTGGGCGCTTTTATGCAATGGACAGGGATAATCGTTGGGACCGTGTCAAGCTAGCTTATGACCTGATTGTAAAAGGTGAGGCAAATTGTAAAACAAGCTCTGCATTAGAAGGGTTAGCATGCGCTTATGAAAAAGGTGATACCGATGAATTTGTATTACCTACGGCTATTTTAGATGCTCAGGGTCAGACGGTTGCTCTTGATCCTGACGACTCTATTGTATTTATGAATTTTAGAGCAGATCGAGCTAGAGAAATTTCTCAAGCCATAACCTTACCTAGCTTTTCTTCTTTTGATAGGCACCATGCTGCCCATACCGGTTATTTCTGCACCTTAACTGAGTACCATCAAGATTTTGGTTATGAAATAGCCTTTCCATCTGTTGATATTAAAAATGGTCTCGGTGAATATTTATCGGCATTAGGCATGAAACAACTTCGCTTAGCTGAAACCGAAAAATATGCGCATGTAACTTTCTTTCTTAATGGTGGAATTGATACGCCATTTCCTGGAGAGGATCGTATCTTAGTGCCTTCACCTCAAGTTAGGACATATGATTTACAGCCTGAAATGAATGCTGCAGAAGTAACTGATCATTTAGTTACGGCTATTACTGGCAGCCAATATGACGTCATCATTTGCAACTATGCTAATTGTGATATGGTCGGGCATACGGGTATTATTCCAGCTGCAATACTTGCAGTTGAGGCTGTTGATAAATGCTTACAGCGCATTGTTGATGCTTTAAAAACAGTGGATGGGCAGTTATTGTTGACGGCCGATCACGGTAATATTGAGCAAATGGTTGATAGAAATAGCGGCCAACCTCATACAGCACATACAGTCAATCAAGTGCCTTTAGTTTATGTGTGTGGAGATAAACCCTTAGCTTCGGGTGGTGGCTTGTCGGATTTGGCGCCAACCATGCTAGCAATTTTAGGTGTACCTCAACCTGCAGAAATGACTGGTAGATCACTTATTGTTACTACTTAATCATCGATGAAAATATTACTGTGCTTTTTCTTATTGCTGAATTTGAGCATTAGATTAGCTTACGCTAAGACTGAGGACATACAAGCTAACCCTCAGCTTTATAAAGTGGAATCAGATATTATTGATGTCAAACAAGACATGCAGCGTCTTTCTGATGAGAAAAGCGGCATGGAAGAAATGCTATCAAATATTGAAAAACATTACGGTGAAACAGCTACTTCATTAAAAGCAGAGTTGTCTATTATTGAGCAACAACGTCAGAGCTTATCTCGAATTCAGTTAGAAATTAAATCCTATAAACGTGAAATAGAGGTTATAAATAAAGAATTGGTCGGACATTTTAGAGCAGCCTATTTAATGGGCCAAGAGCAGCGCTTAAAATTAATTCTTAATCAGCAAGATCCTGCTATATTCGCTCGAATCATGGTTTATTTTAATTGTATCAATAAAGAACGTTTAAAAAATCTCAGTAATAAAGAAATTGCCGTGAAACTGTTAGGACAACTCGATCAACAAAAGAAAACTGAAACCGAGTTATTACAAAAAATACTTGAGCAAAAAAAATCTGAACAGGCACTTTTAGATCAAGATAGAAAGCAAAGACACGCCTTACTTGCAAAAATAAAACAAGACTACTCAAGTAATGAACATCAATTAAGTCAGCTACAGGAAAATGAAATCAGTCTTAAAAACTTAATGAGTTCCTTACCAATTACCGATGAAGAACTTGCTGTTAATGTAGGACAAAATAAAGAACGAGCTCAAATTAATAGCGAGTTTAAGGGAGATTTATCGACCCTAAAAGGCAGTCTTTCATGGCCGATCAAAGGACGTTTAGCTCAAACCTTTGGTAGTCCTCGTGCTGATAGTCATTGGGATGGCGTGCTGATTGAAGCTAATGAAGGTACAGAGATTAAAGCAGTAATGGAAGGTAAAGTTGTTTATGCTGAATGGCTAAAAGGCTACGGCATGTTACTAATCATTGATCATGGACATGGACTTATGACGTTATATGCCTTTAATCAGAGTCTTTACAAACATACTGGCGAATGGGTAGAGTCGGGGGATGTTATAGCTACTGTAGGTCAAAGTGGCGGACGCAATCAAGCAGGCTTGTATTTTGGAATACGCCAAAATGGTACTCCGGTAGATCCGCTAGAATGGTGTCATCGTTAAGTTGCCTTCAAAAAATGTAAATTTAAATGATAGAATATAAATCAAACCGTAGATTTGGAGTTTTAAGGCGCATGCTAAAAAAGAAAGCAGTTGTTGTTTTGTCCTTAGGGGTGATATTAGGATTTGGCATTGGTATTTCTAGTGCAGTATTAGCTGGGAAAGATAAAGCTGATGTGGTAATTGATAGCGAAACATTGCCTTATGAAGATTTACGGACTTTTACAGAAATATTTGGCCGCATCAAAAGAGATTATGTAGAGCCAGTTTCCGATAAAAAATTATTAGAAGATGCCATTCGTGGAATGTTGAGTGGATTAGACCCACACTCAGCCTATTTAATCGGTGAAGAATATCAAGAATTAAAAGAGGGTACGACTGGTCAATTTGGTGGCTTGGGTATAGAAGTAACGATGGAGAATGGTTTTATAAAAGTTGTTTCTCCTATAGATGATACACCTGCACAAAAAGCTGGCATAAAAGCAGGTGATCTTATTATCAAGTTAGATGATAAGCCTGTGAAAGGCATGAGCTTAAATGATTCTGTCAAATTAATGCGTGGTGAGCCGGGCAGTAAAATTGTATTAACTATTGTCCGCGAAGGAGAAGAAGCCCCGCTTAAATTAACGTTATCTAGAGACATCATAAAAGTAAAAAGCGTAAAAAGTAAATCCCTTGATAAAGGGTACGGTTATGTTCGCATCAGCAGTTTTCAATCAGGGACAGGTGATAGTCTTAAAGAGGCCCTTGCTACATTGAAAAAAGAAAATGGCGGTGCGTTAAAAGGTTTAGTGCTAGATTTAAGAAATAATCCGGGTGGTGTTTTAAATGCTGCAGTAGATGTAACTGATGCCTTTATTAAAAGTGGATTGATTGTTTATACACAAGGTCGCATCGAAAATTCTGAAATGCGATTTAATGCAGCAGGTGATGATCTTATTAACGGTGCCCCTATGGTAGTGTTAATTAATGCTGGTTCTGCATCAGCGTCAGAAATTGTTGCTGGAGCCTTACAAGATCAAAAACGCGCGGTAATTATGGGTGAAAAATCTTTTGGTAAAGGCTCAGTTCAAACCATCTTACCTACCAGTAATGGTGCTGCTGTAAAGTTAACTACAGCTAGGTATTATACACCCTCAGGCCGCTCGATTCAGGCTGAAGGTATAGAGCCCGACATCGCGTTGTCTCGAGTAAAGCTAGAAGCTTTAGACAAAACTGATTTTTCACCTATTAAAGAAGCTGACTTGTCACATCACTTGCAAAATAGCAAAGCCGCCAATGATCTCAAACAAGACACAGGAAACGAAAAGAGCACTGTAGAGACTCAAGATTATGCGTTACATGAGGCTTTGAATTTATTGAAAGGTATAAGTATCATCAAAAAATAAGGTCCAAGTTGATATAAGTTATATCAAAACTTAAAAAGTCAGATATGACGCCTTACTGATTAATAAATAACGGTAAAAGATACAGTGAGTGTATTTATTAAATACACCACCATTTTTTATAATGAATAGACTTAAGTTTTTAATGAAAACGAGTCATTGCTACACAATGGAGACAAAGATGCACATCATCTTATTAGGCAGTCCTGGATCAGGTAAAGGTACTCAGGCTCAATTTATTACGAAAAGATATAACATAGTACAAATTTCAACAGGTGATATGTTACGTGCAGCTGTTCGTGAAGGCACGCCCATGGGTATTGCAGCTAAAAAAGTTATGGATGCTGGAGACTTAGTGTCAGATGATATTATCTTAGGACTCATTAAAGAAAGAATTGCACAAGTCGATTGTGAAAATGGCTTTTTATTGGATGGATTTCCTCGTACCATTGCCCAAGCCGAAGGTTTGAATACCATGGGTGTTAAAATAGATACGGTTATTGAAATTAATGTCGCAGATGAAGAAATTATAAAACGTATGGCAGGAAGAAGAGTTCATCTACCATCAGGTAGAACCTATCATATTGAGTTTAACGCCCCTAAAGAAGTTGGCATTGACGATATTACTGGAGAGGCATTGATACAACGAGACGATGATAAAGAGGAAACTGTACGTACCAGACTCAACGTTTATCATAAACAAACTAAACCTTTAGTTGATTATTATTCGGCGGCAAAGCAGCAAGTTAAATTTAATTCAATTGCGGGTGTTGGTAGTGTCGATGAAATTACCCAAAAAGTGTTTGCTATTCTAGATTGATTTTAGCTTGGACTTTCATTTAACAATATTTGATGTAATAAAGGTAATAATAAATGACTAAAGTTTATAACGTTGCAGTGGTTGGTGCGACGGGTGCAGTTGGCGAAGCTATGTTGTCCATTTTGGAAGAAAGACAGTTTCCAGTAGGTGAAGTTTATGCACTGGCGAGTAGTAATTCTGTAGGTAAGCGCATTGCCTTTAAGGGGGTGTCTTTAAAGGTTCAAGATTTAGCTACATTTGACTTCTCTAAGGCACAAATTGGATTATTCTCTCCAGGTGCTTCCATTTCAGAAAAATACGCACCGATAGCTGCCGCTGCTGGTTGTGTCGTAATAGATAACACCTCTCAATTTCGCTATGATGACGATATTCCTTTGATTATCCCTGAGGTTAATCCAGAAAGAATTATCGATTACAAAAAACGTGGCATAATTGCTAATCCAAACTGTTCAACAATACAAATGCTTGTTGCGTTAAAACCAATTTATGATGCAGTGGGTATCACCAGAATTAATGTTTGTACATACCAAGCAGTATCTGGAACTGGCAAAGAAGCTATTGAAGAATTGGGAAAACAAACCCTTAATCTTCTCAATTTACAAGCTATTAAATCTAATGTTTATCCTAAGCAAATTGCTTTTAATGTATTGCCACAAATTGATGTCTTTATGGATAATGGCTATACCAAAGAAGAAATGAAGATGGTTTGGGAAACCCAAAAAATTCTCGGTGATGATAACATTAAAGTAAACGCTACTGCCGTTAGAGTCCCTGTATTTTTTGGCCATTCTGAGGCTGTGCATATTGAGACTCGCACAAAAATAAGTGCAGAGACCGTTAAAGCTTTATTAGAAAAAGCGCCTGGTATTACAGTACTTGATGTCCGTCAAGATGGTGGGTATCCTACAGCAGTCACGGAGTCATCCGGCAATGATGACGTTTTTGTTGGGCGAATTAGAGAAGATATTTCACACCCTCAAGGCATTGATTTATGGGTGGTTGGAGACAATGTTCGAAAAGGCGCAGCCTTAAATAGTGTGCAAATTGCAGAGCTTTTAATAAAAAACTACATCTAAGTTCAGTTTCTTCTGGTATCATGTGTTAAAGATAACTTGATACCAGAGCAGCATATTGTCTATTTTAGCAAAAACATTAGTGGCATTAACCTTATGTGCTCCAGTTAGTGGCTATGCTTTGGGTATCGGAAATATTACCTTGCATTCAAAACTTAATCAGAATTTAAATGCTGACATTTTATTAGTGATGTCGAATGGTGATAATGCGGAAGATATTAAAGCAAATTTAGCGTCTCAAACTAAATTTGATACAGTCGGTTTACCATGGGTGCCTTTCCTGTCAAAAATAAATTTTTCGACAAAAGTATTACCAGATGGATCTTTATATATTACATTAACAACCAAAGAAGTGGTTAAAGAGCCTTTTTTACATTTTATGCTGCAGGTAAGTAGTCAAAAAAGTACATTATACAGAGAATTCACAGTGCTACTGGACCCACCCGCTGCGTATTTTAAAATGTGAAGACTAAATAAAAGCTAAATTTAAATATTATTAAGTTTTTAACACAAGAAGTTATGGATTAAATTTTTAGGAAGCGCGCTATGCGCATGATCCTATGTACTACACTAAGTTAGCACAATAAAATACCGTAATAAAAACAAAATAATTTCACTGCTTTATAACGCCAATATATGTTTAGTTAAGAGTATCTACATACTGAATACTTGAGTTATATAGCAATCAACATCTTCCGTACCTATTTTTGTAAGACCGTGTCCCATTTAATAGTTTATATTTTTAGTAGGTTAAATAGAACCATGACTTTATATCAAAAAAAAATAAAATCATTATCTTTATCAAGATGTAATACGCTATTGTTAATGACTTTAGTCATAGTGGCATGCACTGATCAGAAAGAAAAATCAAATGATCATTTATCAAAAACTGCGGAATACATTAATAAAGGGGAGTTAGAAAAAGCGCGGATCGAACTAAAAGCATCAAGCCAATCAGGTAAAGATACCGCAGAGACTTATTACTATATGGCTTTGTTAAATGAAAAGAAAAGACAATTCAAGGAAATGAAAGAAAATTTACTTAAGACGGTTGAGTTAGCACCTTCTTTTATTGACGCAAGAATAAAACTGGGAAAAGTACAGTTACTTTTTGGCGATAATACCGAGGCTATGAGTCAAGCAGAATATGTACTAAAGGATGCTAGTCAAAACCTTGAAGCGTTAACACTAAAAGCTTCTGCGCTGATTAAGCAAAAAAATATAACAGAAGCACTAACTATAATTGATGATATCCTAAAGGAGCATCCAGATAACACAGATGCCTTATCATTAAAATCTTTAATCTTTATGGAGAAGGGTGATTTTTCTAAAGCACTTACTTTAATTGATGCAGCAAAGAAATCAGATGCCAGTAACATAGGCCTAGATTTTTTTAAAATTCAACTAGATGCCAAAAATAAAAATACCGATGCTGTGATTGTAGATTATCAAAATCTAGCAAACGCTTATCCAGATAATAATGAATTTAAAATTACCTTAGCTAAAATTTATACGCAAACAGGTAAAGTAACAGAGGCAGAAGCATTATTACAAAACATTATTAATGCTGAACCTAATAATATCCAATCTATACTTATGTTTCTTGATTTTACTGCCGCCACCAATAAAGAAAAACTAATTGATAAATTCAAACTATTTAGTGAGCAACATAAAGAACAGCCAAGAATATTGCTTGCTTTAGCCAATTGGATGACTTCTAGAAAATACGTTGTTGAAGCCGAGACTAATCTTAATCAAGTTATTAAGATTGAAAAAAACTCCAATGTAGGTTTAGCGGCCAAAGTTGAATTAGCTAAAATAGCTCTTGAAACAGGAAGTATTGAAAAATCTAAAAAAATTATTGATTCTATTTTAACAACTAATTCTAGTTTTGATGATGCTAATGTATTAAAAGCAAGAATACTACTGACTCAAGGACAATCTGATGAAGCCATTACCTTTTTAAATAAGGTAATCTGGAGTAAGGAAAACTCTGAGGAAGCACAAATGTTATTGGCACAAACATATCTTATGAAAGGTGACAATATACAAGCAGATATCCATTTCTTAAGTACACTTTCAGTAAACCCAGCAAACTTACAAGCTGTACTTTATGCTTATGATAAAGCTTTAACTAATAATGACCTTAAGTTAGCAAAAGACATTATCCAAAAAGCACTAAGTTTAATGCCTAATAACATTCAATTTTTAGAAAAAAATGCAAATTTAAATATAATTGAAAATGACTGGAACACTGCAAAATTAACGGTACAGAAAATCACTAATACCAACAGCCCCTTAGCTTATGATCTGGCCAGTTATTTTTTAGGACGAATACATCAAGGCGAAGGAAACTTTACTAAGGCTATTGAAATTTACTCTGAAATATTAGAACGGTTGCCCGATAACAATGATATTTTAATTAATATTGCTCAATGTTATGAAAAATTGAATAACCGCAATCAGTTGATAGTTTTTTTAAATAATCTACGTGTAAAAAATCCACATAATATAACGGCAGGCACTCTCCTAGCAGAGGCCTATTTAGCTAATAAAAATATAGATATAGCTAATAACTTATTAAATAAGATGATTACTGATAAATTAAATAAGCCTCAAGTTTATGTTTTATTAGCTAATGTGAAATTGGCTATGAATGATAACCAAGGGGCACTGGATGCATATCTAGATGGATTAAAAATCTTCCCAAACAATATAAAACTTTCGACATCTGCAGCTAATCAATTTGTAAAATTAGGTAATTTTGATGCTGCAGTTGCTTGCTATGAAGCTTTACTTGAAAAAAATGAAAATCTAGATATAGCCATTAATAACTTGGCGGTTATTTTGGCAGAAAATTATAGTAGTATTGATAAATTAAACCAAGCAGCCCTTTTAGCTGAAAAATTAAAGGATTCAACGCAACCTTATTATAAAGATACCTACGCTTGGATTTTAGTTAAGCAAAAAAAGATAAGTGATGGTATAAAAATACTAAATAAACTAATAATGGCTAACCCCAATATACCAATATTTAGATATCATCTCGGTGCTGCCTATTACGAATTAGGTAATAATAGTTCGGCTATAAATGAAATTAAGCAAGCAATAGAGTTATCTAAAAAAACCAATGAATTTTTTGATAAAAAAACTGCAGAAGTACTATTAGCCGAGATATTAGATAAAACTAGAGGACATTCATTAGTAATTAATTAATCTGCAACATAACTTTTTTGTTAGATAAATAATGGATTTAAATAAACCATAAAGACTTATTTTCAAATGATTTATAGCGGATATCGCTAAACAGTGTCGTTATTCTAAAGATTAAATAATTTTCACCCAATGGAGGTTGTATGAGGACTGTAAAGGTCATTAAAAAAGTTATTCTTTTATTAGTTGTTGCAATAATTTCTAGCTGTGGTTATCCACAATTAACACAAGAAGATGATTCAATTATTTCTTCAGATTATACTTATATTATAGGTCCAGGTGATAGTGTAAGTATTTTTGTGTGGGGAAACCCTGATATATCGACAACCGCACATGTTAGACCCGATGGTAAAATCACTATTCCTTTGGCAGAGGATCTTTTGGCAAGCGGAAAAACGCCATCTCAATTAGCCAGAGTCATGGAAAAGGCTTTGTCAAAATATGTAAGAGATCCTCAGGTTGTTATTATGGTATCAGGAGGACAAGGTGTTTATAGCCAGCAAGTTAGAGTTATTGGTCAATTAAGTGGAGGTAATTCAGGCGCGGGGGTATCAGCACATTATTCTGCAAAAGCATTCCCTTATAAAAAAGATATGACTTTACTCGATTTAATAATACAAATAGGCGGATTAGGGCAGTTTGCTGATGGTAACGGCGCTAGTATTATTCGAAATATTGATGGCGAGCCACAACATTTTGGCATTAGAATCGACGATTTAGTCGATAATGCAGATTTGTCAGCAAATGTAAAAATACTCCCCGGTGATATATTAATCATACCTCAAGCATTTTTTTGAACATTAACTACTTCGTTAAGAGCAGGTTTTATAACTACTATGCAAGAGCAATTATTTGAAATTCTTTATTATCTCAAAGGTGCCTTAAAATACAAATGGACTGCATTAATTATCGCCTGGGTACTAGCGGTTTCTGGGTGGACATATGTTTTGATGATGCCTGATAAATATACCTCCGTTGCTAAGGTACATGTTGAAACAAGAACTATGCTGCAACCATTATTATCAGGTATGGCTATTGAATCTGATGTTAGGGGGTTGTTACGAGTTATGCAGCAATTAATGTTTACCAAAGGTAATTTAGAGCAGATTACCAAACTATCAGATTTAGATAAAGCGGTAAGGACACCAACCGAACAAGAGATGCTCATTGATGAGTTAAAGAAAAATATACATATCACGGGAGGAACAGAAGACATGTTTACCATACAATATGAAGCGAATAGTCCTGATATGGCTAAGAATGTTGTACAAGCTGTCTTAACTGTATTCTCAGAACAAACTCAGCTTTCTACGCATGGAAATTCTGATAGTGCTCAACGATTTATTGATGAGCAAATACAAGAATATGAGATGCGATTGAGAAATGGTGAAAAAGCCCGAGAAAACTTTAAACGTGCAAATTTAGGTTTATTGCCAGGTCAAGGTGGTGACCAAATAGGCAAAATACAAGCTATGAGTAAAGAATTAGAAGATGCTAAATTGGGCTTAAATGAAGCTAATTCTAGAAAACAAAAGTTAACCGAACAATTAGAGGAAGCTTTAACTTCGGATGAAGATAATGATGAATGGAAAAGCTCAACTGAAGTTGCTTCTGTAGGAGATGATGCTCAAATTTCTGGGCTTAAACAACGAAAAAATGAACTATTAATTAAGTTTACAGATAATCATCCAGAAGTGTCTCATATTAACAAAACTATTAATGAGCTACAGATTCGTAATGCAGTAAAGCAAGCAAAAGTTGTCGATGCTGGCGGACTAGATAATGCTGTACTTACTAATCCTTATGTTCAAAGTATAAAGGTTGCTATTAATGAAAGTGATGCAAATATTGCTTCGATTAACTCTCGAATTGATATTTTTCAGCAACGGTTATTAAAAGAGCAAGATGAATTAAACTCAAGACTTTCAATTGAAACAGAAATAGAAAATTTAAATCGTGATTATGCTCAAATCAAAAATAATTATGACCGATTACTTTCTAGTCGAGAGACCGCTGTTATGTCAGAAAAAGTAGATAATCAAGCGGAAGCATTAAAATTTAAGATAGCAGATGCCCCCAATACACCGTTACAGGCATCATCACCTAAGCGAAAATTATTATATTCAGGTGTATTAGCCATAAGTATTATTATCAGTTCTTCTTTAGCCTTATTATTGTATTTAATAAGGCCCACTTTCATGTCTATATCGCAACTTAGAAAACTTACGGGTTTACCTATTTTAGGAAGTATATCGATGAAATATAGGCCTGAAGAACTTATTAAATATAGAAATGAAATGTTTAAGTATGGAATAGGTGTCGTTAGTCTATTAGTCGTTTATCTTGGTTTTATGACGGTTGATATCATAAAGATAAATCTTCTTGGCCTGTCTATTTTTAGTTAGAGACATTATCATTTTTAAATGAGGTAAATATGAGCATTATTGAAAAAGCATTAAACAAATTAAAAAATGAAGATGCTGTATTAAACGCGAACATGGGTAGTAATCTAAAAGGTTCATTTGACGATACGATACCACTCACCGTTGTTGCAACAACTAATGAAATAAAGGAAATTTCCAATGAAATTAATGATGAAAAATTAATTTTAAATATTGATTGGAAACATTTATCTGATTTAGGTTTTGCAGCACCTGGTAGTTCAAACTCAGAAGCCATAGAAGAGTACAGAAATATTAAGCACCCTATAGTTAATAATGCATTCGGAAAAGGAAGTGAAGGTATTACTAGAGCTAATCTTATTTTAGTAACAAGTAGCTTGCCTGGTGAAGGAAAAACTTTCACAGCAATTAATTTAGCCTTAAGTATAGCCAATGAACGTGACAAAAAAGTATTACTAATTGACGCCGATGTCGCTAGACCCTCTGTTTCGAAAGTTCTAGGAATTAATGACTCACCTGGTCTAATAGAATATCTTGATGGAGCAGATGTTAGTTTTTCTGACATTATTGTTAGAACCAGTATCCCAGGTTTAGGCATAATTCCTGCTGGTAAACTACATAAATATTCAACCGAATTATTATCCAGTAACAAAATGGCTTTGTTTGTTGAAGAATTAAGTAATCGTTATCCTGATAGAATTGTGATCTTTGATTCGCCTCCATTATTAGCAGCAACTCAAGGCGAAGTATTAGCTAGATTAGTAGGTCAGGTCATTCTAGTTATTGAAGCTGAACAAACCTTACAAAATGTAGTTATGGAGTCTGTAGAAAAGCTAGCAGCTTGTGATGTGGTCTTAGCTCTATTTAACAAAACCAAGAGAAATATGGATATTAATTACTATGGTTATGGTTATGGTTATGGGCAATATGCGCATTGAATTTATAGTATGAGGCATTGATATTTCTTGCGATGCAAGTTTAAACAAGAATTTACTACAGACAATTATGAGCTTAAATTTAAAAATACCTCTACGCCAATATTATTATAACTTGATGTCAATTACACTGGTATTTAGGTTATTTTTTACTTTAACTAATATATACATAATAATTTTTAGTCAACAAGTTCATGCCATAAGTTGGACCCTTAATAAAACTCTTCAGGCACAAGAAATTTACTCAGATAATATTACATTAGCGCCTTCAGGTAGTCAGCAGGGAGCTTTTGTTGAAGCAATTAACCCTGGCATTACAGTTACTGGACAATCACCATACTCGACTATGAATCTTAATTATAGAATGCAGAATTTATATAACGCGGGTGGCAACAACAGTCTTAATATTTACAATCAATTACAGTCTAGCTCTTATAGTACTTTTATTCCTAACACGTTGTTTCTGAATTCAACAACATCAATTAGCCAGCAAAACATTAATAATAACCAGATAGGTTCAAGCAATATAAATAGTTCTAGTAATAGCAGTAACATTTATAGCTTTGGCATTGCACCTAGATGGACACCTCATATTTCAAATTATGCTAATGGTTCTTTTCAGATTAATGCCAACACTATCGCTACCAGTTCTAATGCAAGTTCATCGTCAAATAGTACATTAACACCTATTTCTAATACCTTTAATTTGATAGAAACAATGGCACTAAACAGCGGCTCATATTTTCAGCGTGTTAGATGGAATATAGCGGTTAATAATAATGAAAGTTATGTCGAAACTGGCCAAAATGTTAGTTTTAAAAATTCTAGTGCCAGAGTGAGTGTACCTATTAATGCTTATTTAAATGTCTTTACCCAGGGTGGTTATAGCAATACAAGTTATCCCTCATCAACGAGTTCCTCTAATAACGGCGCTTATTACACCGCAGGTGGACAATGGCAGCCAAGTCAACGGTTCAGCCTCACTGTGGGAGCCGGAAACAACAGTTATGTTACTGTGTATATTTCACCTATGGCTAGACTAACATGGACAACCACCTACAGTAACAATGCGATAGGAACAAGTTTTGGACAATCCGCCAATACAACATCTACAGCAGCAACTAATACCGGAATGAATGCTATGACTACTTCTGGTATAGGAGGCAATGGAAATTCTGGACAAAACTGGCAAACGGCATTGTATTATCAAGCGCCTAAATCTACATGGAGTCTAACGCATATCAACACAACTACAACAGCACAACAGATATTAGCTCAAAATCAGTTATTAATTAATCCTGTCACTAATTTAGGTCCTAATCAGTATATTATTAATAATCCTATATTAACAAATAA
Organism: Crenothrix polyspora; assembly: GCA_945903675.1. Classification (GTDB taxonomy): domain Bacteria; phylum Pseudomonadota; class Gammaproteobacteria; order Methylococcales; family Methylomonadaceae; genus Methylobacter_C. Next base: position 12,214 of record CAMDOP010000005.1, on the reverse strand, counting down.
TGTCATTGTCTCAACATCATGGAATTTATCGGTATCTTTTAATCCAGGTAAAAGCACAGTATCATTGAGTGCTTATGATCAAGACTATACTTACTTAAATAGCAGTGGAAATAATCAAAATGTTATAGGGGTAAGTGGCAACTGGAGCTGGCCGTTTGCTAGTAAAACAAATTTATATCTTAGACCCACATGGCAAACTATTACTAATCAAGGCTCAGCACATAGTCAATATTACAGAGCTTTAATTGGACTAAACCAAGCCATTACACCCAATCTCAATGGTATACTTGAATTTCAGCACATGAGCCAGTCTTCTAGCAGTAATCTTAATGTTAATGAACTGAATCCAGTCAATGGTTATCAAGAGAATAGGGTAACCGCTACACTTTCTATGAGATTTTAATTATGTATGATGGATTCTATAATTTAAATAAAAAACCATTTCAGTTGACTGCTGACAGCGACTTTTTTTTTAATAGTGCCGTACATAAGCGAGCTTTAGCTTATATGCATTATGGATTAACTCAAGGTGATGGTTTTGTGGTGGTTACTGGCAAGCCTGGAACGGGTAAAACCATGTTAGTTAAACAACTTGTATCTAGTTTAAATAACGAAAACATAACTATCGGCATTATGGTGTCATCTCAAGTTGGTGCAGACGATTTATTAAAAATAATATCTGCTACCTTTGGTCTTTCATATGAAGGTGAAGATAAGTCCACGCTTTTAACACGCATAGAGTGTTTTTTCATACAGCAAGCGATGGAAGGAAAAAGGGTATTGATGATCGTTGATGAAGCGCAAAATCTTCCAAAAGATGCTTTGGAAGAGTTGCGTATGTTATCCAATTTCGAATTGTCAGGTAAATCTCTTTTTCAGACATTTTTAATAGGTCAATTACAATTAAGTGATGCGTTATTATTGCCCGAAATGGAGCAATTAAAACAACGTATCGTAGCTAGCTATCAATTAAAACCATTAAATATTGAAGAAACAAAAAATTACATTTTATTTCGTTTAGAAAAGGCAGGTTGGCAAAAAAAGCCTGAGTTTGAAGATGATGCCTTTAATACCATTTGCTCATACACTCAAGGCATACCAAGATGCATTAATACCTTATGTGATAGAGTTTTATTATTTGGATATCTTGAAGAATTAAAAGTGATCGATGTAGCCGCTATTAATAAAGTCATCGCTGATATAGAAGATGAGGCTTCATTATCTACTCATGATTACAATGATGTATCATCAAAAACAGGCCTTATTACTAAGTCCGTTGAAGAGCGCATTCTAAACCTAGAAAAGGCCATTATTGACCTGCAGAAAAACTTTACCAAGGAACGTGCATTATTACGCAAAGCCATTTTATTACAATTGGACATGGATGCTGTTTATGAAGAATCTCTATAAACAAAAACAATAATTTACTTAAATTAGTTACTAATTATGAAGACATCCCAAATAAATGCCTTGAGTATTGATGTAGAAGATTACTTTCAAGTATCTGCCTTTGAACCTTACATAACTAAAGATCAATGGGATAGTATCCCCCATAGAGTTGAATATAACACTCATAAAATACTAGATCTATTAGATGAGAAACAAGTAAAAGCTACTTTTTTTACCTTAGGTTGGATTGCTGAGCGCTATCCCGGAATTGTTAATCGTATCGTATCAGATGGACATGAATTAGCCTGTCATGGCTATGAACATATTAGAGTAACTAAACAGACACCAGATCAATTCAGATCGGATGTTTATAAAGCTAAAAATATCCTAGAACAATTAAGTGGAAAAAAAATTAAAGGTTATCGAGCGGCTAGTTACTCAATTGGGGCGAGTAATCTGTGGGCCTTGAATGTGCTGCAAGAACTTGGTTTTAACTACAGCTCTAGTATTTATCCCGTTAAACATGACTTATACGGTATGCCTGATGCGCCTAGATTTATGTTTGAACCGATATCGCATAAGGATTTTAAAGAAATCCCAATTACTACAGTACGCTTTGGCAATAAAAATTGGCCATGCGGAGGAGGGGGGTTCTTTAGGTTTTATCCCTATTCTTTTTCAAAATGGGCATTGAAGCATGTTAACAATCAAGAACAACAATCGGTTATTTTCTATTTCCATCCTTGGGAAATAGATCCTAAGCAACCTAGGCAAATAGGCTTAAGTTTAAAAACACGTACCCGACATTATTTAAACTTAGAGAAAATGGAATCTAGAATCAACCAGCTCTTAACTGATTTTAAATGGGATACGATGGAAAATGTATTTCTTATTAACCAAGGTCAAAACCATGATTAAAACACTGACTATTGACGATTACTCACGCTGGGATAACTTTGTTAAGGAACATAATGAAGCGACATTTTTTCATCAAGCTGGCTGGCAGGAAGTTATAAGTAAAGCCTTTGGCCATGACACCTATTATATTTATGTTGAACACAATGGTCTCATTACCGGCATATTGCCTTTGGTACATATTAAGAGTGTATTTTTCGGCAATAGCTTAGTTTCAATTGCACCTTGTGTTTATGGCGGCATAGTCGTAACTGATGACGCATCTTATAATGCTCTAGATAAAGAATCTTGCCGCTTGGCTACTGAATTAGAGGTAGATTACTTAGAAATGAGAAACCAGGTTCAAAAAACACCTGAAAGACCTTACAAAGAACTTTATGTTTCTTTTAGGAAAGAGCTAGATGCTGATGTTGAAAAAAACTTTTTAGCGATACCTAGAAAACAAAGAGCTATGGTCAGAAAAGCTATAGAAACTGGATTAAATAGCGTGATAGATAAAAATGTTGATAGATTATATCAAGCTTACTCCGAAAGTGTTAGAAATCTTGGCACGCCGGTTTTTTCAAAAAAATATTTCCAAATCCTTAAAGATGTTTTTGCAGATCAATGTGAAATACTCACTGTGCTTCATAATGGATATTTAGTGGCTAGTGTCATGAGTTTTTATTTTAAAGATGAAGTATTACCTTACTATGGTGGTGGCACGGAATTAGCCAGAAACCTTAAAGGTAATGATTTTATGTATTGGGAAGTTATGCGTCGTGCAGTAGAAAAAGGCTATAAAGTATTTGATTACGGGCGCAGTAAAATCGGTACTGGTTCTTATAGCTTTAAAAAGAATTGGGGTTTTAACCCTAAGCCTATCTATTATGAATTTTATCTAGTGAAAGCAAAAACCATACCTGACATTAATCCACTTAATCCTAAATATAAATACTTTATTGCTGCCTGGAAACACTTACCTTTAGCGGTAAGTCAATGGGTCGGACCTTGGTTATCTAAAGATCTAAGTTAAACTCAATTTATCATTAATTATGCAAGACTTATTGTTTCTGGCGCATCGAATTCCTTATCCACCTAATAAAGGCGACAAAATACGTTCCTATCATTTGTTAAAGTATTTAAGCTTAAATTATAAAGTACATCTAGGTACTTTTATTGATGACTCTAATGATTGGCAGTATACAGACAAACTTAAGGCTCTGTGTGCAAGCACTTGTTATATTGAGCTTAAGCCCGTGCTAGCTAAAATAAAAAGCGTACAAGGCTTATTGACTGGCGAGCCACTTAGCTTACCTTATTATAAAAATAAGCGCATGCAAGCATGGGTTAATCAAACATTAAGCTCTTATTCGATAACTAAGGTGCTGATATTTTCCTCTGCTATGGCTCAGTATATTAATAAAGATCACGAGGTTGATATGGTCGTTGATTTTGTTGATGTGGACTCTGACAAGTGGCGACAATATGCACAGCGTTGTAAAGGTCTTAAACACTGGATTTATCAACGCGAAGCCCAGTATTTATTAGGCTATGAAAAAATAATAGCCGAGCAGGCTAGGGCGAGTATTTTTGTCTCGGAGCAAGAAGTCGAGTTATTTAAAAAATTGGCTCCTGAAGTTAGCCATAAAGTTACTCATATTAATAATGGCGTAGATTGCGAGTATTTTTCACCTGAATCCAGTTTTAGTACACCTTATGCAAAAGATGATCAGATTATTATTTTTACAGGTGCTATGGATTATTGGGCGAATGTAGATGCTGTAGTATGGTTTGCAAAGGCTATTTTTCCATTAATCAGTGAACAACTGCCATCCGTAAAATTTTATATTGTTGGATCTAAACCGACTAAAGAGGTGTTAGCTTTAGATAAAGATTCAATCATAGTAACTGGAGTAGTTGATGATATTAGACCCTATCTTGCTTATGCCCAGTTAGTAGTGGCACCTTTAAGAATAGCTAGAGGAATACAAAATAAAGTTTTAGAAGCCATGGCCATGGAAAAATATGTTGTAGCTACAACTGCAGCCATGGAAGGCATCGTTAATCAGCAAGATCTTGCCGTTACAATCGCCGATAATATAAATCACATGTCCGCCGAAATTATTAGGCAATTACAAAAAAAAATACCCGCACATCAAAATCGTAATTTTGTCTTGGCTCAATTTAGTTGGGATCATAGCGCAAAACAATTAATAAGCTTATTACAAAATCAATAGGAAATCAGAACATGACCGAGTAAATAGTGTCATGTCATAAGTAACATTCAAATAGGAATAGCAGCTATGTGTGGAATTGTTGGCATCTTTGATCTCAAAGAAAAACGTGAAATTAATAAGGCTTTGTTGACGCGCATGAATGAAAGTCAACATCATCGTGGTCCTGATGAAGGCAATCTTCATATAGAAGCGGGCCTAGGCTTCGGACATCGAAGATTATCGATTATTGACTTAAGCAGTGGTCAGCAACCCATGATCAGTGCTGATAATAATGTAGTGCTAACATATAATGGAGAAGTTTATAACTTCTTAGATTTGAAAAAAGAGCTAGAAGTTCTGGGTTATCATTTTAAAACACATTGTGATACCGAGGTAATATTGTATGCTTGGCAAGCGTGGGGTGAAGCGTGCGTAGAGCGATTTCGCGGTATGTTTGCTTTTGCGATATGGGATAGAGAACAACAAACTATATTTTTGGCTAGGGATCGTTTAGGTGTTAAACCCTTATATTATGCGGAATTAAGTAGCGGTCATTTTATTTTCAGCTCTGAATTAAAAGCACTTAAACAACATCCAGACTTGCCAAAAACGTTTGATGCTACGGCCATCGAAGATTACTTTGGTTTTGGTTATATTCCAGAACCGAAAACTATTTATAAAAACGTTTATAAATTAGAGCCCGGATATTGCTTAACCTTACAAAGAGGTCAGCCCACCTACCAGCCTAGACAATATTGGAACATTAGCTTTACAACTAGACTCGCACAAGATGAACAAGAAACAAGAGAAGAACTCATCGCGCGCTTACGCGAAGCCGTTAAAATAAGAATGGTCTCTGACGTACCATTAGGTGCTTTTTTATCTGGCGGTGTTGATTCCAGTGCAATTGTCGCAATGATGGCTGGTTTATCAAAAGATCCCGTTAATACGTGCTCTATATCCTTTGGTGATCCTGCCTATAATGAATCAACATTTGCCGCAACCGTCGCCGAACGCTATCACACGCAACATCGAGTAGAACAAGTTAATGCCGATGATTTTAGTTTAATCGACCAATTGGCAGGACTTTACGATGAACCTTATGCCGATAGTTCGGCATTACCAACTTATAGAGTATGTGAACTGGCAAAAAAACAAGTAACCGTTGTTTTATCAGGTGATGGCGGTGATGAAAACTTAGCTGGGTATCGGCGTTATCGTTGGCATAAATACGAAGAACAAATGCGATCTTGGTTACCCTCTAGTATTAGAAAACCAGTGTTTGGATTACTTGGACAGGTCTATCCTAAAGCAGATTGGGCACCTAAGTTATTCAGAGCTAAATCAACATTTGAGTCTATCTCACGAGATTCATTAGAAGGTTATTTTCATAGTGTTTCAACCTTATCCAATGAATTACGCAGTAACTTATTTAGCACACAACTAAAGCAGGAATTACAAGACTATAAAGCTGTTGAAGTATTCAGGCGACATGCCGCTAACGCTCAAACGGACAACCCCTTATCCTTAGTACAATATTTGGATATAAAAACGTATTTACCGGGTGATATTTTAACTAAAGTTGATAGAGCCAGTATGGCTCATGCTTTAGAAGTTAGAGTGCCATTACTGGATCATCAATTAGTGGAATGGATGGCAGGTTTACCACCCGATATGAAACTTAAAGGCCGTGTCGGCAAATATATCTTTAAGAAATCCTTAGAAGCCTATTTACCAGACGATATTTTATATCGTCCTAAAATGGGTTTTGCCGTACCGTTAGATGCCTGGTTCAAAGGACCATTAAAAGAAAAGGTCAGAGAGGCGTTGCTAGGTGAAACTATGAAGCAATGTGGTTTGTTTAATCAAACATTTATAGAGCATATGGTCAATCAACATCAAAGTGGCTTGAAGGATTACAGTACACCCATTTGGTCGTTACTTATGTTTGAAGCTTTTTTAAGAACTAATAGCTAAATAAACTTTATCTAGGTGGCTATTAAGAGCGCAATTTGAAATAATGCCAATAGTACATTAATTTAACATAATATACATTATGCGAATTTTTATATTAGGCTTATATACACATAGACAGAGCCCTATAAAAGAAAATATGTAGGATATTATCCTTAAACTATTTATTTAAATCACTTGACGCGTCAACTATTCATATTTTTATATCAACCATGAGTAATATAATTTCACAGGATAGTTATAGCTATGGAGTTTTGTTATGAGTAATTTAGCTTTTGAAATTGGCTTTGACCACTATCGTTTTGATTTGCCTATTGATATGAGTAATATTGAAGATGAGCATCGACAACAAGTTGAATATGGTTTTGAGGCCGGCAAAATTCAAAATGTAACAAAACAACAATCAAACAAATTTGAGAGAAAACTACTTAGCATTAGAGTCCGATGTTTAAAAAAGGGATATGAGGTTACAATTACAGCTAATGATTTAATAGAAAAATTACAGCAGACTAAGGGTGTTTGTCCTATTACTGAAGAACCATTTACCTTTGCTCTTCAAGAATTAACCGATTGGTCTGTTGATAGAGTCGATAACACTCGAGGATATTGCCCTGATAATATTGAGATTGTCTCTGTAAAAGCCAATAAAGCCAAAGGTGATTTAGGCTTGGTACATATCATTGAGCAAGCGGTGTGTAAGTATAATCCAAATAGTATATTGACTCAGAGACAGTGGTATTTACTAGGACAATTTTATTATGACAGATTAACGCTGACTGAGCCTTTATATATGGCTAATATATTATTATCATCTCCTGATGTTTTTTTTAAAGTGATTTGCTTACCGTTTTATATGCCCAAGGAGACATGCACCAATACGTTCTTAAACCTACTCTCAAAATACGGCTGCAAAGTCACTGTCACAAAAAAGCTAAAACTAATTACTAAACGTAGCAAAAAATACCCTTATAAAGGTCTTCATTTGGTAGTGAACAGTCCTAAATTAAGTGACGCTATCTTTTCTTTTTTTTCTGTTATCGCTGAGAATTATTTAGAATTTGATGAGGTATTAAAGGACATCTATTTTCAGATGAACCCCGATATAGTTACTGAACAACCTTATCAACCTTTTAAAGATAAAAAAATACCATTTGTAAAATTATCGTCAAATCAAAATTAAGCTAACAAAAATACTTAGAAATACCAAAAAATTAAACGCTTAAAGAACAACTAAGCCGCAACTGCGCATAAATAGGTTAAAATAAACACGTAGCAACGCTTAAAAGATCAAGCATGTCGTCAATGGTATTTAACGATAGCACTATTCCCCCCCCTGCCCTTGCCTTGTTACGTATGACGTTTGATTGATTAAGTTAGCAGTAAAATTATTAAAGGATGATAAACCGATGACTCAGAATGAATGTTTCCAAATTGCAAAATTAGCACTATTTAATGTAAAACTACTCAATGAACTAGAAAACATAGGGCATGAAGAGCTAAAAAACCTCATTAAAGACGTCCATGAAAAATTAAGCATAGAAGAAAATCCTGCCTTAATTAATCAAAGTACCTATTTGCAATTTGCTTATGTCACCTTAGTTTGGCTCTGGGAATCAATCAATATTAAAGATAAAGATGACTTCTTTATCAAGCTGAAAGCAAGGGCCAATAAAAGAGAGTTAGCGTTTCCTGATGCTAGTCAAATCAGCGGTGAACGTGCTCTTTCTGACTGGAAAATGCTGATTTCATTGATAAGAAATGCACTGAGCCAAGGCAGCGTTGAAATAAAAAATGATGCTTTTATCTTTTCAGATCAAAAAAAGTTTGGCAAAAGAAAAGAAATAGTACCTACAACACTTACCATGAGTGCGACTGAATTAGCCAATATCAGTGAAACCGTATTTTGGACAATTAACGAAATAATAGCGCCAACATCAAAATAAAAATCATATAAGTTATGCTATATAAAAAATGTAGCAGTATTTATTAACTACCATAAAAAAATCTTACTTTAAAGCACATTCCATAGACCAACATTGACTAGGTATTTTTGATGATCTATGGATTTAGGTGATGCTTAGACCCTCGCTTTATATAAAGAAAAAGACATTTTTAGTGACAGCTACAATGCCGATATAAACAATGCAGGCCATTGCTGCTATAAACGCAAGCCATTTTGCAGCACCATGACGTTTCATTACAAACACACCTAAGCCTATATAGCCGATTAAGACTAAAAGCTTAGCGACTATCCAGCCATATTCACCCGACAACCAGCCACCTTGAATAACCAAAGCAAAACCGCTACCTATTAGCAGTGTATTAATGATATGCGGTGTAATATTAAACACTTTCCGCTTAAGTAAGATAGGATTGATTTCTGACAAAATCACTCTACCAATAAAACTAATGAGCGATAAAAGTATAAAGGTTAAATGTAAATTTTTAAGCATGAGCGTCTCAATGTAAAAAGCTAAAGTAGCATTATGATCACTACTATTGGAGTAGGTATCGATACAAAATGGATACCGTTATTTTGTTGTATTTAGATACTGGGTGATAACACCCTGTAACTGTTCTTTATTAAGCACTTGATTGTCCACTTTTAGATAAGCTACGGCTTCATCGGTATGAAGTGTCACCTCTTCTACGCCATTCAAAGTTAATATCTCAGTAGCAAAGGCATCTGACTCTTGTGCCGTTAATTGTTCCAGTGAGATCAGTAAGTTTGCCCAATAACGCGGCGGCTTCATACTGAAAGACAACAACAACCAGCTACCGGCAATCGCGGCACAAAATATAAAGACACCACTAGCACCGTAAGCACCATAACACCAGCCGCCAACTCCTCCACCAATGCCAGCACCTAAGAACTGACAGGTAGAATAAACGCCCATGGCTGTTCCTCTTAAATCACCCGGAGCTGTTTTAGATATTAATGACGGCAAAGTGGCTTCTAATAAATTAAAGCCGGTAAAGAATAACCACAGAAAACCAATGATGCCAACTAAGCTTGAATGAAATTGCATAAGCCCTAAATCAGCAATAACTAAAGCTGCAATAGCGCCAATAAAAACCGGTTTCATTTTGCGTTTTTTCTCCGCCAAAATGATAAAAGGAATGATGGCTACCATTGAAATCACAAAAACGGGCAAATAAACCTGCCAATGCAGTGCTGGCAAGAGTCCAGCATCTCTTAATAACAAAGGTACGACGACAAAACTGGCGGTTAAAATAGCGTGTAAAACAAAAATACCATAATCCAATCGTAATAGATTTGGATTCTTTAATATCTTAAAAAATTGCCCAGGGACCAGTTCGGCATCACGGTGTTTTTTTGATTGCTTAGGATCAGGTACTTTGTAAAGTATGACTAAAATAGCCAACAAAGAGAGTACGGCTATCAGCCAGAATATACCATGCACACCAATAAAACCGGCAATAACTGGGCCTGCGGTAATGGCAATACCAAATGAAACGCCAATACTAAGACCGATGATAGCCATCGCTTTTGTGCGATGCACTTCTTGAGTTAAATCGGCGACTAAGGCCATGATCGGAGCGGCAATAGCTCCAGAACCTTGTATTGCTCGACCTAATAACACACCGTAAATACTGGTAGATAAGGCAGCCACTATACTGCCTACAAAAAACAATAACAAGCCGATGATAATGAGTTTTTTTCTACCGAAACGATCTGACATCAAGCCAAATGGTATCTGTAAAATAGCCTGACTTATACCGTAAACACCTATAGCCATGCCTATTAATGAAGGCGTAGATCCATCTAATTGTTCGGCAAATAATGATAAGACAGGCATAATCAGAAATAGTCCCAGCATACGCAAGGCGTAAATACTGGCTAAAGAACCAATGGCACGTTTTTCCGATGTGGTCATCGGACTAGTAATATCCTGCATGTTTGTCAAAACCGGTCGCTCCTATGCGCCTAAATGTTTGAGTGATTATGCGTTGCCAAAACAACGCTTAAAAATAACTATGTTTATTATACAAACAATAAACAGTTCTATATAACTGACGTTACGCAGTAACGTTGTTTTAATCTCGTTTGCCGCGCCGACCCCAATAAAACCGAGGAGCGCAGGAAGTAGCGGCAATCGAGCCGCCTTTTCTTTGGATACTTTCTTTTGGCGGAGCAAAAGAAAGTATCTCACCCTCGGGTGCGATAACCCAATTAACAAATCGTCGCGATAGCGATCTCATTATTTGTTTTTTTTTAAACCGTTGAATGGCTGCGTAACATCAGCTATATAAATCATAAATATTTGTTTATAGATACGAATTATTGCCATCCATAGCAAATAGCTTCCAGCAGTCCATGCCGGAATCCGGAATGACGATATGATGATTCGCGTAACTATTCATAAAAACGTTTTAAATAAAAACCCGTATAAGAGGCGGCACATTCTGAAACTTGCTTGGGTGTCCCTTCGGCAACCAAGGTTCCGCCACCATCACCGCCTTCAGGGCCCATATCAATCAACCAATCAGCGGTTTTAATCACATCCAAATTATGTTCAATAATTATGACAGTATTACCATGGTCACGTAAGGTATGTAAAACCCCTAACAATTGCTTTATATCATGAAAATGCAAGCCAGTCGTAGGCTCATCTAAAATATATAAGGTTCTACCCGTATCGCGTTTAGATAGCTCTTTTGCTAATTTAACCCGCTGAGCTTCGCCTCCTGATAAGGTGGTCGCATTTTGACCTAAGGTAATATAACTTAAACCAACTTGAGTTAAGGTTTGTACTTTTCTGGCTAAGGTCGGTACTGCGCTAAAAAATGAGCAGGCATCTTCAACTGTCATATCTAAGACTTGATTAATAGTTTTGCCTTTATAGCGTATTTCTAACGTTTCACGATTATAGCGTTTACCGTTGCAGGCATCACAATGTACAAAAATATCAGGTAAAAAATGCATTTCAACTTTAATAACACCATCACCTTTACAAGCTTCACAACGACCACCTTTCACATTAAAGCTAAAGCGTCCTGGTGTATAACCGCGTGAACGAGCCTCTGGCGTGGCAGAGAACAATTCTCTTATCGGTGTAAACAAGCCCGTGTAAGTCGCAGGGTTAGATCTTGGTGTACGTCCAATGGGGCTTTGATCAATATCAACGACTTTATCAAAATACTCCATACCTTCAATGGCCGAGCAAGGCGCAGGTATAATGCCGGCCCGGTTAATCATTCTTGCGGCATAGCGGTATAGCGTATCATTAACTAAAGTAGATTTACCTGAGCCAGAGACGCCCGTTACACAGGTCAATAAGCCTACTGGAAAAGAAATATCAACATTTTTTAAATTATTACCATGGGCATTACGTAGCGTAATAAGTTTATCTTTATCTACCGGTGTTAAGGTCTCTGGAATGGTAATACCCAGTTTACCCGACAAATATCCACCGGTTAATGAGTCTTCATTATTAAGTATATCCTCTAAGGTGCCTTGTGCGATGATCTGACCACCATGAACGCCAGCGCCTGGACCAATATCGACGATATGTTGCGCCGCACGTATAGCATCTTCATCATGCTCAACAACAATAACGGTATTACCTAAATCCCTTAAATGAAACAACGTATTAAGCAATCGCTGATTATCACGTTGATGTAAACCTATAGAAGGTTCATCAAGTACATACATAACTCCCACTAAACCTGCGCCAATTTGACTGGCCAGACGAATGCGCTGCGCTTCACCTCCT